>CAVRDQ010000053.1:0-15585 GCA_963719655.1 uncultured Acidobacteriota bacterium
TTCTGCCGTCCATCTCGGAGATGGAACGCAAAGGCCTGCCGCCGGGAATGTATGCCTCGGCCATGGTTGAACTGCGCATCCTCGCCGCGCAAATCGGCGCCGAATGCAGCTCCGCCGCGCCATCGAGCAGTTGACCAAGCCCGCGCCGGTCAAGGCCGCGGACGTGGCCGCGACGCCGAAGGCAACCTCGTAGGCCGGATTTTTTCGAGCACATTGCAAAACAAGAAGGCCGCGGATCGCTCCGCGGCCTTCTTGGCTACTGACAAACCTGGCGGGGTGCTGACCAACCTTGGGACGTCTGAAATTTACGAAATGCCATGGGACGTCTGAAACTTACAAAATGTCTTGGGACATCTGAAACCTACGAATTGTCATGGGACATCTCAAACTTACAAAATGTCATGGTGAGCGCAGCGCCCGCTGTTTGGGCGCGGAGTCGAACCACCTTTTGTTTCTGGTTGTGAGCAAAACAAAAGGTCACTCCACTGCGCGCCTGCGGCGCTCCGGTCGCAATGACATTCCCATTTATTCAACTCGCAATGACATTCCAATTTATTCAACTCGCAATGACATTCCCATTCATGCAACTTTGTCATCAAGCTGAAAAGGCCGCGGATCGCTCCGCGGCCTTCGTTATTCTGTGTTGAGCTGGGCTTACTTCTTTTTGCCCTTGCCCTTGGCCTTCTTCACCTTCTTGCCCTTCGGCTTCTTGTCGGCCTTCTTGGTCAGCTTCTTCACCTTCTTGACGGCCTTCAGAGCCTTCTTGACGGTCTTCTTGCTGGCCTTTTTGCCGGCCTTCTTCACCTTCTTGACCTTGGCGGGCTTGGCGGCTTTCTTCGCCACCTTCGGAGCAGCCTTCTTGGCGGCCTTCTTCACCTTGGCGGGCTTCGCGGCCTTCTTCGCCTTGGCGGGCTTCGCGGCCTTCTTCACCTTCTTGGCCTTGGCGGGTTTGCTGGCCTTCTTGGCCACCTTCGCCGCCTTGGGAGCAGCCTTCTTGGCGGGCTTCTTGGCCTTGGGCTTGGCGGGCGCCGGAGCCGGGGCTTCGGGAATTTCCTCGACCACGATCACCGTCTCACGCTGTGCGCGGGTGGCGGCCGGAGCGACGAAGGGGTCTTCGTCGTGGGTCAGAGCCTCTTCTTCCTCTTCGCGGTCGTCGTCTTCCAGCTCTTCTTCCTCTTCCTCGTCATCCAGCACGTCGTCAAAGGCTTCGCTGTCGCCGAATTCGTCATGGTCATCACTGCGACCGTACAGGGTCTCGTCGAACGTCATGTGTCCTCCTGATTTCGTTTGCCGCCGGGCGCCGCTTCCGTGCCAGGCAGAGGTTAGTCAAGAATAACTGGGGAATTCATGGCGGGTGCAGACAAAAGATTGCTCACGCTGCTGCCCACGCACCCGAACACAATAACTCAGCCCCGGCAAGCTTGCAATGGAAGGAGCGAAACCTTTATACGACGGTCTGCGGATTTTTCATTCCGCGCCGCGCCTCAGCCCTTGTGAGCTGCCTTGTGGACGTCCTTGGCGCCATTTTGGCCGCCGTCTTTGCCGCTGCCTTTTGCCGCCCCGGGATGGCTCTTTGCCGATCCGCTGCCGCCGGACTTACCCGTGGACTTTGCCGGAGACTTCTTCTCTGGCGCATTCGCCGGCTTCGATGACGACTTTGCCGGGGACTTCGCCCCGCCGGCGGTCTTCGTCTTGTCCTTCTCCGCCGCCTGGCCCGCGCCCCGGGCCGGGGTCTTTCCGTGGGCTTGCCCCTTGGCTGAGCGCCGCTGCGCCGCGGATTGCGGCGCGTTGACCGGGCGGTAGAGGGTCAGCGCGCGGCCCACATGCAGGCTGTTGCCGCTCAGGTGGTTCCACTGGCGCAGCTTGTCGGCCGAAACGCCAAAGCTATCGGCCACGCTCAGCACGGTGTCGCCCTTGCGGATGGTGTAACGCACACCCTTCTTGCTGTAACCCTGCGCCTTGCCTTCCGCATCGGTGTTGGCCTTGCCGGGCGCCACGGGGATGATGAGCCGCGCGTCGAGTTCCAACCGGGCGCCGTCTTCCAGGCTGTTGGCCTCGGCGATGGCGGTGGCCGTGGTGTGGTATTTACGCGCAATCTCGGCCAGGCTCTCGCCCGCCTCCACCCGGTGGTAGTGCCAGTAAACGCGCATGTCCTCGGGGATGGCCTCGACGTTGCCGGTGTACTTTTCCGCCGAGCCGACGGGCAGGTGCAGGTCAAAGTCCATCTCGCGCGGAGTGGTCATGCGGAGCAGGCTGGGATTCAGCTCCTGCAGGACGCCGGTGGTGGTCTCGGCGCACTCGGCGGCCAGGCGAAGATCAATGGGATAGTGGATGCGAACCGTCTCGTAGGGCAGGGGCGGCTCGGGAGAAACGTGGTCCAGCCCGTACTGCGAAGGGTTCTTGGCCATGATGGTCATGGCCAGGATGATGGGCACGTAGTTGCGCGTCTCACCGGGCAGCACGTTGCGCTTGTACAGCTCCCAGAAGTCGGCGTAGCCGGTGCGCTGCACCGCCCGCTGCACGGTTCCCGGGCCACTGTTGTAGGCGGCCATGGCCAGGTACCAGTCGCCGAACTGGTTGTACAGGTCGCGCAGAAGCCTTGCGGCGGCCCGCGTGCTCTTCTCCGGGTCCTGGCGCTCGTCAATCCACCAGTTGCGCTGGAGGCCGGCTTTGAGGCCGTCAAAGGGCATGAACTGCCACATGCCGCGGGCTCCGGCGTGGCTCAGGGCCAGGGGCTGGAAGCCGCTTTCGGCCTGCGCCAGAAAGACCAGGTCCTGCGGCACGCCTTCTTCGCGGAAGATGCGCGAGATCATCTCCTTGTAGCGGCCGCGGCGGATGAGGGCGCGCTCGATGGTGCCGTGTCCGCGGGTGGAGAAGTAACTGATGTAGCCCGCCACGGGATCGGTCAGCATGAGCGGCAGATCGCTATGCGTGTTGGCCAGCTCGGTCTGCAAACGCTCGCGCACGCCCGGGTCCACCGGGAAGGTCAGGGCGTTGGCCTCGTCAATCGGGGCGGGCTCGTAGTGCTGCTCGGTAAAGCCGTCGCCGGCCTTCAGGGCCAGCAGCTCGAGCTGGTGGGTGGCCTCCACAATGCGGTCGAACTCTTTTTGCAGGCGGTCGTCGCTCTGCACCCCCTGGGGAGCGCGCAACAGGCTGTTGAAGGCCGCGTCGAAGTCGTCGCGTGCGGCCTCCAGATGACCGCTGGAGTAGTTGGCCTCGCCGTGCTTGTAAAGCGCCTCGGCCCGGGCGATCAGCTCCTCGACGGTGGCGGGCGGTGCCGGCTGCGGCAATGCGGCAGGTGCGGGCGGCCGGGCGGCAGGCGTCTCCTGCTGGCTGACCAGGGTGGGCGCCACGGCCTCAGGGGCGGGCAGCGTGGACTCGTCTTTTTCCGGGGCGCAGGCGGCCATCCCCAGGCACAGGCACAGGCTCAGGGCCAAGGCAGGCAGCGCGATCATTCGGCGGGGCAAAGGTCTCATGGGATTAACAACTTCCACTCTACGGAAGCCATCGGCGGGGGTCAAACCTCAGGGGTGTATCGCAGGTGGCGGAATCCGCCGGAATTGGAGCGGAATGGCCCTATACTAGAACGCCAAGAGCGCGACTTTGAGTTGATGAAGCAGTTAACGGCTCTCCAAGGCCAGCCGCAGGTCGGCGACCAGGTCGGCGGGATCCTCAATGCCTACCGACAGCCGCACCGTGGAGGCCGAAACTCCCACCAGCGCCAGTTCCTTGCGCGAAAGGCTGGAATGCGACGACAGCACGGGGTAGGAAACCGTGGATTCCACGCCGCCCAGGCTGGTGGCGATGTACCAGAGCCGGAGAGCGTTCAGAAAGCCCTCGGCCGCCCGCCCGCCGCCGCGAATGTCAAAGCTGACCATGGCGCCGAAGCCGGTCATCTGCCGCCGGGCAATCGGGTAATCGGGCGAATCCGGCAATCCGGGATAGTAGACCCGCGCCACCTTCTTGTGCACGGAGAGGAACTCCGCCACCTTTTGCGCGTTGGCCGAGGATTTCTCCATGCGCACGCTCAACGTTTTGAGTCCGCGCAGCAGCAGGTAGGCCACGCCGGGATCGCTGCAGGCGCCCGTGAGGATCATGTTCTGCCGCATGGCCTGGCTCCACTTGGCGCCGCTGATCACGGCTCCGGCCGTCAGGTCGCTGTGTCCGCCCAGGTACTTGGTGGCCGAATGCACCACGACGTCGGCGCCCAGGGCCAGCGGCTTTTGCAGCACCGGGGTGGCGAAGGTGTTATCCACCACCACGGGAATGCGGCGGCGCTTGGCCTTGTTGCAGATGGCGGCCACATCCACGCAGCGCAGGATGGGGTTGGCCGGAGTCTCCAGGAAGATCATGCGGGTGCGCGGGGAGAAGAACTTTTCGATCTGGCCGATCCCGGTAAAGGGCACGTAGCGGGTGGTGATGCCGCAGCGCGAGAGCACCTCGCTGAACAGGCGCGCCGTGCCGCCGTAGACATCCTGCATGCAGAGGATTTCGTCGCCGGCTTTGCAGAGGGTGAGGGCGGAGACCAGTTCGGCGGCCATGCCGCTCGCGGTCAGCACGCATTCGGCGCCGCCTTCCAGGGCGGCGATTTTTTCTTCGGCGGCGCGCAGAGTGGGGTTGCCGTAGCGCGAGTAGAGATAGACCTCGGGATCGCCCTTGATGTAGCGGCGCAACTGCTCGGTGTCCTTGAGGGCGAAGACGGCGGTCTGCTGAATCTCCGTAGTGATGGGTGCGTTGCGGCCGTGGCGCTCTTCGCCGGCGTGCACCGTAAGGGTGGCGTCGCTGGTTGCGGAGTGGGCGGCGGGCTGGGCCGAACGCCCTGCCGTCTTGGTGATTACGGACTTCGTCTTCTTGTGCACTTTTCCCTGGGCCACGGCGCAGGAACCTCCGTTACTTACATTTCAGGATCGCACTCTGTAAGACTTGGCGCTGCCCTTCGGGGCTCTGCCGGAATGGGAGCCGCTCCGAAAGCGGCCCCGCGCACCTGGGCGGCCGCAAGTTTGCGCTGCCAGCTCGCCATGCGCCGGAGTAAGTTCAGCCGATGGATGCAGCGGCTGCTACTTGCCGCGCACCGCAGCAAGGCATTGGCCGTAAAGCTCCAGAAGATGCTGTGCGTAGTCTGCCGCATGGCTGGGCGCGCCGCCCTGGAAGCCTGCCGTTCCCGAGGTGTTGCGGCCGTAGCCGGTGGTGGTGGCCACGAACTTCATCAACTCCAGGGCGACTTCTTCATCGCGGCGCAGGGGCGGTGCGGGCGGAACGGGCGGGGTGGGTGTGTCACTCACGGGCGGACTCCTTTGCAGTATGGCGGCAAAACCATCTCCGGGCCGGGCCATCGCTGGCCTGCTCCGGCGTGGAGCCGATGATAGCAGATGAGCGGCGAGGCCAAGAAGATGGCGGAAGCTCGAACGCTGTCGGTGGGGCGTGGAACTGCTGTTCCTGGGAACGCTGATTTTTCAGTTGCTGATGGTGTGACCTTGAAGGGCCGAGGGTCTGGAATGGCGATGATGGAAGGTGCAAACCTTGGGAGCGGGGGGGTAGGGGGAGCTCCCGGGTTGCTGGTTGATCTGACCGGCGGCCTGCTGGCTATGCCGCGATCAGTTGGCGCTGGCCGTTGGACCCCGGCCGGAGCGCGGCGCCATTCCTGGCGGATGTACCGAGGTGGGCGGCTTGCGCGGCGCCATCGGCGGTTCTGGTTCGTGATCCCCGGGCATTTCGCCGGAGATTTCATCGGGCAGGTTGACGGGCCGCAGCAGTCCGACCTCGACGAGCAACTCCGAGATCGAGTCGAGTGCCGAAGCCAACCGGCGCTCCGCCCGCTGCACGGTGATGCCCATGCGCAGCGCCGCCTCCGGCACGGTGTAGTCGAGCAACAGCACGCCGGCGACGATCTCCATGGAGGGACGATCCACGCGATCGAAGACCTTCTCGACGTCGTGCACGAAGATGACGGCGTCTTCGAAGGAACTCAGCCGGTAGCTCGACACCTTGGCACGGAAGCTGAGGCCGCCGAGGATGCTGGGCAGGCGTCCAATGTCGAGCGCGATGCGCAGGTAACGCCGCAACAGCGCCCGGGTGTAGGGGCGATAGACCATCCACGGGCCGGAAACGGTGGCCGCGGTGGGAACCAGGTGCAGTCCGCGAGGCTGTTTCATGAATGGGCCTCCGCGCGCAGGCGAGTCCACGCCTCCAGGAAGCTGGAGCCGGCGGCGAGACCATCCTCGGCGCGGCGGCAACTGGGACACAGGGTCAGGTTGCTCTGCTGGCGGCGCAGCCACAGCGCCGAACAACACTCGCAGTACTTTAATTGCAGGTTGACGCCGGACGTGGTCCGGCTGATTACACGCATTTGCTTTTTCCCTCCCAAGAAAAAGCCCTGCCACCGGCAGGGATGCGTGGGGTGCTGGAGTCCAGCTCCGGGCACGGCGCGCATGGCTGCCGGGGACAGGACTCGGTTCGGTTGCGATGGCCTGTTTAGTGTTGATTTAGATGTCCGGATGGATCGTGCTGCGATCCGCCCCACAACGGCACAGCATACATACGACTGCGTTTCAGATCATGCGGCGGTCATCGCGCCGCGTGAAATATCCCTCCTCGTAACCCGACTTCAGGACCTCGCCGTTCTGAATCACCACGCTGACGCGGCCGGTAAAACGAAGCTCGCGCAGCAGCCGGGCAACCCCTGCGGCGAGCAGTTCCGAGTTCTGCACCTTGCGGCGGAACTCCGTAAAAGTGACCTCACCGCCCAACTGCTCCATCCCGTGCTCCTGTTGTCTCACCAACTGAACAGCAAGGGCATCATGGTGCACGGCGCGCGGGGAAGTCAAACAAAAAATTGCTATGAGTTACGAAAGTGTTTCAAAAATTGCTTAAAGTTATTGCACAACCAAGGCTAGGCGGATAACGATGCTGATCTCCACTCTGCACGACCGTTTACGGGCCCATGTAAGTGAACGCATAGGTTCGCGCGCGCTGACCGGCACGGAGCTGGCTGAAAAAGCCGGTTTCCGGCAGGCGCATATTTCCAACTTCTTGAACCACCGGCGGGGCCTGAGCCTGGAGGCGATGGACCGCGTGATGGAGGTGCTGGGCCTGGATGTGGCCGACCTGGTGCCGGAACTGGGGCGGCGCCGGGCTCCGGCCACCGAGGCCGAGCACCTGTTTGCCGCCGTGCCGGTGATTGGCCCTGCGGGACTGCTGCAGGCAGACTTCGCCGGGAGCGAGGTGCTGGAGTATCTGCGCTTCAAGAAGAGCTTTCTGCGCCGCCTGCGGGCGGAGATGGCCAGCCAGCGGGAGCACTGGCAGAGGTTCGTGCTGCTGCGGGCGGACCGCGACGCGGGCGAGGCGATGCGTCCGCGATTGGGCGCCGGGGCGATGCTGCTGATTGACCGGCATTACAACTCGCTGCACAGCTACCGCAAGCGCGAACCCAACCTGTACGTGGTGCGGGCGGGCAACGAGTGGCGGGTGCGCTACTTGGAGTTGCAGGGCAGCCAGTTGACGCTGCGTCCGGAGAACCAGTCGGCTGCGCTCGGGTACGTGGAAGTTCCCAAGGGAAGAACGTTTGCCGACTTTGTGGTGGGGCGCGTGGCGCATGTGGCGATGGAAGTGTAGCGGCCGGGAGGGAGTCGGACGAAGAGTGCGAGGCAAAATCGCCCGGCTGTTTTTTTCGTGTCAAGGGGGCAAAAGCGACGAAATCCCCGGAAGTGATAGCAGCGTATGGAAATAAAGTTCTGTCCGCAGGTGAGGGGGACCCCGGGTGCAAATTGCTATCCTGAACTTAGTGGGAGTGAGTGTGGCAAGCCGGTGGTAGAGGAGATGCAGGGCTGGGAAAAGCAGGTGAGGAGGCGGGCGCAAGTTGAGCGGGGTGGAGGCGGAGACAAGGGCAGCGGTTGAGGTTGCCGTCGAGGTTCCCGTGGTGGAGGCGGAGACGGGCGGCGCAGAGAACAGGGCAGAGCCAATGACGGCGGTGGAGACGGCGTCAAAGGCCAGGAAGAAAACAGCGGCGAAGAAAACGGCAGGAGAGAAGAAGGCGCCGAAGAAAGCGGCGAAGAAGAAAGCGGCGAAGAAGAAAACCGCGAGGAAGAAAACAGAAAAAGAGTCGGCGGCAAAGAAGAAAGCGGCGGCAAAGGCCGCGAAGAAGCAGGCGGGCGAAGGCACGGAGACGAAGTCCGCGAAGAAACCAAAGCCCAGGACGAAACCGAAGAGCGCGAAGCCGAAGGTGGACGGGAAAGAAGGCGAAAGCCGGGATCCGTTTTCGGTGGCGCGGCGGAGGGTGAAGCAGTCGGTTCCGAAGATTGTGGATGTGCTGGCGACGATGGCGGAAAAAGGGAGTTGCATGCACGCCAAGACGCTGCTGGAGATGACCGGGGCGCGGCACATGTTCGACACGGAAGCGGCGGGCGGGGATGGCGAGCCGTGGGCTAAACTGGTTCTGGAGCGGTTGAACGAAGCCGAGTGCACTCCCGCGGAAGAATGCGAGGGCTGCGCGAAGTTGGCTTCGTTGGGGATCGCGAAGGGCGCTTCGCAGGGGTCCTTGAAGGACGCGGCGGAAGAAAGCGGAGAGTAGGCAACGAAAGATGCCAAGGCCAGGGATGGACATGACGTGGGTGACCGAGCGGGTGGCCGTGGGCGGCGGCATCTGGGTGCAGGCGAGGATGGATGAGGTGGCGCGCTCCGGAGTGACGCACGTGATCAACATGCAGATGGAGTTCGACGACACGGCGCTGGGCGAAGAGGCGGGCGTCAGGGTGTTGTGGAATCCGATTGACGACGACTACGAGCCGAAGCATCCGAAGATTTTCGAACGCGGCGTGCGATTTGCCCTGGAGGCATTTCAGGATCCGCAGGCGAAGGTGTTCATCCACTGCGCGGCCGGAGTGCATCGGGCTCCGATGATGGCCCTGGCCTTGCTGTGCGTGCAGGGGCAGGAGTTGGAGGACGCAATGCAGCTGATTTGCATGAAGCGCGATGTGGCGGACTTTGCCGGGGTGTACGTGCGCAGCGTGGAGGAATTCTTGAAGGTATGGCAGCAGACGGCGACGGGTGGAAAGGACGGCGACGGGAGACGATGAAGACAAACGAGTGGGTGGATGCGAGCCGCCTGATAGGGCGGCTTTTGATTTTGGTGGCGATGCTGACGGCGTGGGCCGCGGCGCAGCCGGCACGGACGATGGTGCAGGACACGCTTTATCGCGCCGACGGCACAGCCGCCACGGGCACGGTGACCGTGCGCTGGCAGGGATTCAATACAGCCGGCGGGCAGGCGGTGGCGGCCGGGATGCTGATGGCGACCACCGATGCGAACGGCGGGATTGCGATTCCTCTTGTGGCCAACGTGGGCTCGACGCCGGCGGGCGGGTACTACCAGGTGGTGATCAAACTGGACGACGGCACGACGAGCCAGGAGCAGTGGGTGGTTCCGGTGGCCGCGACGGTGACGCTGGGAGTGGTGCGAGCGCAGGTGGTTCCGCAGAATGTTGCGGCACAGTTTGTGAGCCGCGATTTTGTGACCGAGCAGATGGACGCGCTGGCAACGGTGGCTTCCACGGGAAGCTATACCGATCTGATCAACAGGCCGGCGCCGGTGAACCTGCAGGCTCCGGGGCCGATTGGCAGCACGACGCCGAGCAGCGCCGTGTTTACCTCGGTCAATAACACGTACTGGCCGCAGGCGTGCGGCAGCTCCGCACCCCCGTCCTGGTGCAGCGGCTCCGACATTGGAGCCTGGACGATGGCGGCGTACAACAACGTGTGCGGTTCTGGCTGCGAACTGGATTACTACGGAATGTGGCAGCAGACGACGCCGATCAATTTCAACATCAACGGGCAGTGCCCCAAGATGAAGGGCGTAGGCGGCGTCGGCAATGCGACGTTTGTTTACACTCCCACGAGCGGAACGGCGCTGAAATACGATTGCGGCGGCGTGATTACTGCGAGCGGATACGGCCCGGAGAACCTGACCATATGGAACGGGCAATCGCTGGCCAACTTTCAGACGCAGCCGACGGGCACCACGGCCGTGGGCCTCGAATTGGGCACCACGAACGGCAGCAATTTCTTTACCTGGGTAAACAACTCGGTCTTCGACTTTGCAACAAACATCAAGTTCGACAATGGTGGCACGCACGAACTGTTCCTCGGCGGAAGATCGCAGACGTTGAACGGCGGGAAAGTTCTCTCGCTGCCGGACAACGCCTCCTTCGGATGGGAGCAGGTGAAGTTTGATGGCGTGATGTTCAATGGCGGGGCGGGCAGTGTGGCCAGCGCAGGCTTTGGGTTGAACTGCATGTATCTCGGCGAGAAGGCCGGGGCGGTGTTTGAAAAAGTCAGCATTGACGGATGCCAGGTAATTGACAACGGCGGCAGCACATTCATCGCGCCGCACTTTGAATCCTTCTATCCGAATGGCACGCAGCCGATCTATCAGCTTGCATCCCCGGTTGGCTGGGCGGTGGCGCAGATGATGAACCCGCAAGTTTCACTGGACACGCCGGGGCAGACGTGGGGCGTGCCGTTCCTGGTCACGGGCGGATATTTGTCCGTCAGCGGTGGCACTTACTACAACGCGGGCACGTCTCTGCCGGGCGTTTTTCTCGCATCGGCGGGATACGTGAATGTGGTGGACGCGATTCTGGAGCAGGGATTCACGGCGACGGTGCAGAGCGGCGGAGCATCCTATTTTGACAATACCGGCACCAGTTCCGCGCTGACCCTGAAAGGCTTGAACCTTACCAACTTCACGACGCCTGCGACGGCCGCGGTGGTCTGCCATGACACGGCGGGGAATATCACGGACGCGGGATGCCCGACGGCACTGATTGTGAGTCCTCCGACCGGAAGCACGCTTACGGGCAGCCGAGTGACTTTCGGATTCACTCCGCAAACGAACAGCTCAGGCTATTACCTGTGGATTGGCTCAACTCCCGGCGGACACGATATTGTGAACGACGGCCCGACGACGAACCTGAGCTTTACGGAGACGGTACCCACAAGCGGCGCCACCATTTACGCAACCCTTCTGGGGAGCGTGGGTGGCACGAATCCAACGCTTGCCACGGCGACCTACACGGAGGCGACGGCGGTCACTCCGCTGATGAATGGAACGGCGGCGGTGGGCACGAGCGTGATTCCCGCGAAGGCCGACCATGTGCATCCTACGGACACGAGCCGGGCTCCGGTGGCCTCGCCTACCTTTACGGGCACCATTACCACTCCGCTGACTTCGGCTGGAGTCATCACGACCAACAGCAGCGGAGTGCTCAGCAGCAGCGGCAAGAGCCTGGCTGGTTCGGGAGCAGCGATTCCGACGGGGCCGCTTTCCACGACCGCGGGTCATCGTTGCTACCTTTGCGAGCACGGGTGGAGACATTCAGGATGGCGGTATCGCCGCCTCTGCGCTGATGACCACATCCACCAGCTTGACGGCCAGCCAGATGCCGGCACTGACCGGCGATGTGACGAGCACGGCAGGAACGGTGGCGACCACGGTGGGCAAGATCAACGGCCTGGCCGTGCCGGCTTCGGCCAACGTTGTGGGGACGAACAGCAGCGGGCAGGTGGCGACGGCGACATCGCATAACGTGAGCCTTCCGGCCAACTGCGCGCAATCGAACACCAGCACCACGGCGTACACCTGCGCGACGACGCCGACGTTTACTCCGGCGGCGGGTGACCACATCCAGTTCGAGGCGCTGTACGCAAATACGGCGAGCTCGACGCTGGCGGTGAATGGAGCATCGGCGGCGACGATCAAGAAATGGGGTGGCAGCGGGACGCTGATTGCGAACGATCTGCTGGCCGGTCACTGGGTGAGCGCGACCTTCGACGGAACCTACTGGCAACTTGAGGGCCAGTTGGGCAACGCCAACGCCACGGAGTTGAATGGCACGACGCTGTCGTCGCTGGCGACGGGATTGCTGAAGAACACGACCTCGACGGGCGTTCCGGTGATTGCGACGGCGGGCACGGATTACGTGGCGCCATCGGGCTCGGCTGCGATCAGTACGAGCAGCACGGTGACATCGAGCGACGCGGTGACGCAGGCGATTACGGCCAGCTCGGGCGGCGTGACCGGCAAAGCCGTGGGCGGCAACACGGCGGCGACGCTGGCGGCAGGCGCGGCGGCAGGAACCAGTCCCACGATTGCCTGCGCGACCAGCCATGTATGCACGGCGGTGAACGGCACGGTGAGCCTGACGGCGGGGACCAGTCCCACGACGGGCGTGCTGATGACGGTGACGAGCGGGCTGACGCATACGAACTATCCGGACTGCGTGGCGCACGTGGCGCTGACGGCATCGCCTTACACGGAGACGAGCAACTGGAGCTGGAGCTATTCGACGACCGTGTGGACGCTGAACGTGGGCACGGCCTTGACGGCCAGTACGGCCTACACGGTGACCTACGAGTGCCTGGGCTATTAGCAGGCTGGCGAGATGAAGTGAGAGGGCGGCGCTGACGGCGTCGCCCTTTTCCATTGCAAAAGGAAATTGCGTCAGTGGTGGCGGCGCGGAAGGCGAGGGGAAGACGGTGACGGAGTTGTGGAAGAGAGTGGTGGCGAATCCGAAGACGAGCGCGATGGGCGTGCTGCTGGCGCTGACGACCGTGCTGGGAGTGTTGCAGGAGCAAGGAGTGAGCTGGGGTCAGGTCGGCCGGGGAAGCGTGGTGAGCCTGGTGAGCGCCGTGGCGACGGCGTTGCTGGGACTGCTGGCGAAGGATTAGGAAGAGCCGAGGTTTCGGAGGTTTCAGAGGTTTCGAAGGTTTCGGAGGTTAAGGGCAAGAGCAAGGACAAGAGCAAGGGCAAGGGCAACGGCAAGGGCAACGGCAAGGGCAACGGCAAGGGCAACGGCAAGGGCAACGGCAAGGGCAACGGCAAGGGCAACGGCAACGGCAAGGGCAAGGGCCCCACCCTAGCAACAACGGCTAGAGTGGGGCACCCGAAAATCAACAACCCCACCCTCCGCCAACTGAAGGCGGAAGGGTAGGGAACCGGCTCAGGAGTCCTTCCAGGTGACCTTAGATGGAGCGGATTGATTGAAATGGCTAGGGGTCCTTCGCTTGAGCTATGCGGCCGGGTACGCGCCAAAAGATGGCGCTCCGGCCGCTGGCGCTCGGCGCTCAGGATGACACCAAGAAAGCAAAGGCAAGAGCAATTCTTTAGTAAAGGCGCTGGCGAGAGGCCGGCGCTTTTGTTTGCGCTTCCAATGGGAGGCGTGAAGGAACTGCAAGAGGAGGAGAAGGCGATGCGAGTGGGATGGCGCGGTGAGGCAGTGGAGTTGGAGGCGTGGATGGCGCAGGCGGAGCTGCCTGTGCGGACGGAGCGTCCTGTGCGGGCGGAGCGGCCGGCGCTGGTGAGCGGGAGCGCGTGGCTGGCGCTGGCGCTGGCCTTGAGCCTGGCGTGGGCGAGCGTGGGCTGCACATCGGCCGACGCGATGAAGGCGGCGACCGAGGTGCATGCGTATCTGCCGGTGGTGAGCGGACTGGCGCAGGATGCGCTGGCGATTGCCGAAGGGCTGGATCCGGCGAACGCAGCGGTGTTTGGGCAGGTCAGCTCGAAGGTGCAGAACGATTTGACGGAGCTGGAGAGTTTGAGCGGGGCGTATATCTCCAACCCAACGGCCGGAGGATGGACGCAGGTGCTGGCCGTGGTGGACCAGATGGTGAACGACGCCGACAACGGATTGCTTTCGGCGCTGGCGATCAAAGACCCGACGAGCAGGGCGGAGGCCAAGGTGGCGCTGAGCGCGCTGGATGCGGCGATCCACGTGCTGGACGGATATTTGGCCTCGGCGAAAACTCCGGCGCAGGTGCAGGCTTCGGCGGCGGCGCGGATGGTGAAGGTGAGTGCGGTGTCCCGCATGTGGAGCGAACGTGACCGCGAGCGCGTGGAGTCGGCGCTGGGCAAAAGGGTTGATGTGATGGTGGAGGCCGCATCCGAAGCAGGCTATTGATGACGGCAGAGGTGGGGCGGTGAGGGAGAAAAGCAAAGGGAAGAACGGCGTTGCGGGCTCGGAGTTGGAGGCCCTGCTGGCCTTGGGACGGAAGCTGGACCGGCGGACGAAGAAGGGCAGCTATCGAATTGTGCTGGCCGAGAGTCTGCTGACCGTGCGGACGAAGAAGGGCCGGCTGGTGAAGCTGGTGGCGAACCGGGCGCAACGCGAGTTTGAAGCTACGTGCGGGCGGCGGAACATTGTGCTGAAGGCGAGGCAGATGGGAATCTCGACGTGGGTGGCGGCGAGATTCCTGCTGAGCACGATGACGCGGCCAGGCACGCTGACGGTGCAGGTGGCGCACACGCGGGAGGCGGCGGAAGGATTGTTCCGCGCCGTCCACAGGTTTGTGGAGAACCTGCCGGAAGACCTGAAACGTGGAGCGCTGAGGAGATCGAGGTCGAACCGGAGGCAGATGGTGTTCCCCGCGCTGGATAGCGAATATCGCGTGGAGACGGCCGGAGACACGAAGGCCGGAAGGGGACTGACGATCCAGAACCTGCACTGCTCGGAGGTGGCACGGTGGGGCGCGCGGACAGAAGAGACACTGGCCGGGCTGCGCGCCGCCGTGCCACCGGATGGCGAGATTGTGCTGGAGAGCACGGCGAATGGCATGGGCGGATGCTTCTTTGAAGAATGGCAGCGGGCGGAGGAGATGGGCTACGTGCGGCACTTCTTTCCCTGGTGGATGGACGAAGGCTACCGGGTGAAGGGCTCGAAGATGCGCCAGTTGATGACGGATGCGTTGAGCGCGGAAGAGTGCGGACTGATGGAGCGCTGGGGGTTGGATGAGGAGCAAGTGGCCTTCCGCCGGGAGGTGCAGCGGAACTTTGGCGTGCGTGCGGCGGAGGAGTATGCCGAGGACGCGGTCAGTTGCTTCCTGAGCTCCGGCGAAGCGGTGTTTGACGTGCATCGCATAGAAGAGCGTTTGCGCGAGCTGCCCGATGCGGTGGAAGAACGCGAGAACGGGAGGCTGCTGCTGTGGCTGCCTTCGGCGGCGGGGCGGGAGTACATCCTGGGCGTGGATGCGGCGGGCGGCGGTGCGGATGGAGACTACTGCTGCGTGCAGGTGATTGACCGGAAGAGCGGGTTGCAGTGCGCGGAGCTGTATGGGCATTACACTCCCGAGGAGCTGGCACGGCAGACGGCACGGCTGGGGCGCGAGTACAACCAGGCGCTGGTGGCGGTGGAGCGGAACAATCACGGGCACGCCGTGCTGGCCATGCTGCGGCAGGCGGAGCGCTATGAGCATCTTTACGAGCGTGATGGGCAGGCAGGATGGCCGACGACCATGGTGACGCGTCCCGCGATGCTGGAGAGATTTGCCGCCGTGCTGGTGACCGACGCGCGGCTGTTTGCCAGCCGGAGGCTGCTGGAGGAGTGCAGGAGTTTTGTTCGCCAGGCCGATGGACGAGGCGCGGCCGCCGAGGGGGCTCACGATGACGCGATCATGGCGATGGCCGTGGCCCTGGCGGTAAGGGAAGAGTAGAGCAGGTTTCAAGGTTTCAAAGGTAAGGGCAGGAGCGGGGTTTCGGAAGTTTCGGAGGTTTCGGAGGTTAAGGGCAAGAGCAGAGGCAACTACCCCACCCTAGCAACT
>CAVRDQ010000054.1:0-59855 GCA_963719655.1 uncultured Acidobacteriota bacterium
CTTCTTCTGGCCGGTTCCTCATACAACTCCGTCTTGCTCCAGAAAAGTTAGCGTCACAACCGCAGGAACGACCAGCACCTCGAAAGCGGTACGATAGCTTCCTCGGCTGGCGAGAACACGGCAACCACAAGGGGCACGAACAGGGCACCGAATTGGTCGAGCGCTTCATGTAATCCAAAACCCCAGCCATATCCCATCTGCTTGGCAGCATGTGAGAGCATGACATCGCGCGGAGGATTGCGGATCGCCTTGCCAATGCGTTCTACGACGATTAATCGTGGGACCGACTTGCCCAGTTCGGGGCCAGCGCCAACAAAGGAACGGCGCTCATTTGAACGACATAACCGACTAAAGTGATCGGCCAGAATTCCCCCGTACGCTCGCTGAGCCGGCCCGAGACCAAGCGTAGACCATATCCGAGGAGTTCTCCGAGGCCAGCAATGAAACCGACCAGAGTGGCACTCGCTCCTAGAATTGCAAGAAATGGACCTATAACGCTGCAGGGCGCCCTCGTAGGTGAAGTCGGCAAAGAAGTAGACCGCGTTCTGACGTTTGGCGTTGACCTGGGCGGCGAAGCGCAGGGCGTTCGTGGTGAACCGAACGCCGTGCGTGAGGACGTAGGCTTTGGCCAGCAACCTGGCTTCCGTTTCGTCTACAGCTCGTCAGCATTGTGCGACTCAAAGGAACCCACCATAGCAACGTGGCGAGGGCATGAACAATTGGGAAGACACCCAGAAACGGTTTGCCCCGACGAACGACCGTCCAGAGAAGACGGACAACAGGGTCCGCGTTATTGCGGCGGCCGATAGCTGGAGCGCGTTGTGGAGCGTCCTGCTGCCGGTTCCGGCGCCCATCGGAGCCGTAACCACGGCCTTCAACTCCAGCAACAACACCTTCGCCTACGAGGTGCCGGATACGGCGGCACTTGCCGGAGTGAAGCCCATCACCGTGCACTCCGCGGCCATCCCCGCGGCGCAGCCCGTCACCGTGGACCTGTCGAGCGACACGCTGATCTATGAGATCACGCGTTCGAACGGCGTCATCACCATCAGCACGCCGACGCTTTCCACGGCCGGCGCGGCGCTCACCACCGGCGTGCCGGTCAAGGTCTTCGGCATTCCGCAGGCGGATGGCAGCCTCAAGTGCTACACGCTGTTCTTCTATGCGGGGACTGCATCCACCAAGTAGAGGAGGTTCCTGAAAGACGTCTGCTTCAACTCTTCCGCCGCCCGCTGACCCGGGCGGCGGTTTTTCTTGTCCGCGCGGGGCTTCCACCGGCGCCGGTCGCGCATCTACACTGCATGTGGTTGGAGTAATGCCAGCTGGAGTATTGCCAGCCGGAGGAATGCGGATGTCGGAGTCCCCGCGGCGTCTCCATGGCAAACATCTCCGCGCCAGCCAGCTCCGCGCCAAACAGGAAAGGTCTCTGCCGATGAAGAAGCTCTTCGTGCTCGTTTCGCTTTTGTTGGTGGTGCTCGCCGCTCCGGCCGTGTCTCAGTCCGCACCCCAGTCGGCGCCGCGCGCGCTCATCGTCGTCGCCCATCCCGATGACGAGTCCTGCTTCGCCGCCACGGTCTACCAGATTACGCACAACCTGGGCGGCACCGTGGACCAACTGGTCATCACCAACGGAGAAGGCGGCTACCGCTACTCGCTTCTGGCGGAGACCATCTACGGCGTGGCCCTCACCGACGAGAAGACCGGGCGCGCCGCCCTGCCGGAGATCCGCAAGCGCGAGCTGCTCGACGCCGGGCGCATCCTCGGCATCGCCAACCACTACTTCCTCGACCAGCGCGACGTGCGCTACACCCAGGACGTGGACGAGGTTCTCGAAACGCACTGGCAAAAGGGCGTCGTCGAACCCGAAGTGCGCCGCCGCCTCGAGGCCGGACACTACGACTTCGTCTTCACCCTCTTTCCCACCCCGGAGACCCACGGCGGCCACAAGGCATCCACCTTCACCGCCCTCGATGCCGTGCAGGCCATGACCGGACGCCGCCCCGTCGTCCTCGGCTGCCAGGACGCCAGGCGCGACGCCGCCGTGCAGCCCAGCTGGGCGGGCTACCAGAGCCCGCGCCATCCCTTCACCTCTCTGCCGGAGGTCTACCAGACCGACCGCGCCGTCAAGTTCGGATTCAAGGACGCCCTCAGCTACCAGATCATCGTCAACTGGATGGTGGCCGCCCACAAATCCCAGGGAGCCTTCCAGGCCGGCGTCAGCGGATACGATCTGGAGCAGTTCGTCGTGATAGAAGCCGGTCCGGGTGGCAGGGAAGCCGCTGCGAGCTCGACCGACTCGCCCAGGGTGCTCGCCAGGGGGCTTTTCGAGGCCCTGGCAGCCCGTGCCAGCCATCCCAAGGGGGTTGACCCCTCCCCGGAGCCTCCAGCGCCCCCAGCGCCCCCGGTAAAATAATTGCTTGCATCATGCAACTAAATGCGCTAGCCTCCTTCCATGGATTCCGCGAAGGCAAAGCTGGCGCAGGACTGGTGGCATGAGCTCGAACGTCTCTCCTCGGTTCTGGGCCGTGTTGGTCCGGACGAGGTCTGCTGCGAGGGGCTCTCGCAGCGCCAGTGCGCCGTGCTCCGGGTGCTGACCGCCCGGCAGGGTGCGCGCATCTCCGAATTAGCCGCCCACTGCGACATCACTCCCAGCGCCATGAGCCGCGTTCTGGACCGCCTGGAGCAGCGCGCCCTGGTGCAGCGTGTATGGGGCAACCCGCAGGATGGCCGCTCGGCGAGCGTCGCCATCACCGAGGCTGGCCTCACCGTGCGCCGCCAGCTGGATGCCCTGATGCTGGAGCGCTCGGCGCGGCTGGCCGCGGCCATTCCTGAGGAACAACGTGAGCAGGTTCTCGACGCCCTGCGGCTGCTCAACCGCGCCATGGAGTCCGCGCCCTGCTGTGGGCTGAACGATCCCGTGGCCACCCTGCCCGCGCCGGAACAGCCGTCAACCCCAACCAACCCACAGTTCGAGTCAGTAGAGGAGAAAGCATGAAGCCGATGGAAGTGGAGCAGGCGGTCAAGTCGCACTATGGAGCCGTGGCGCGTGGTGAGGCCTCGGCCTGCGGCGCGCCGGTGGAGGAAGTCGCCCTCACGCTCGGGTACAGCGCGGAGGAGTTGGCGCTGGCCGGCGAGGCCAATCTCGGGCTCGGCTGCGGAAACCCCCTGGCCATGGCGCAGGTGCGGCCCGGCATGACGGTTCTCGACCTCGGCTCCGGCGCTGGTTTCGACGCGCTTCTCGCCTGGAATCAGGTCGGCCCCACCGGCCGCGTCATCGGCGTGGACATGACCGGCGACATGCTGGCCCTGGCCCGCGAGAACGCCGCCAAACGCGGTGCCATCAACGTCGAGTTCCGCAAGGGTTACATCGAGCAGTTGCCCGTCGAAGATGCTTCGGTGGATTTCGTCATCAGCAACTGCGTCATCAACCTCTCGGCCGACAAGCCGGCCGTCTTTCGTGAGATCGCCCGCGTCCTCAAGCCCGGCGGACGCTTCGCCGTCAGCGACATCGTTCTGCTGGGCCACTTGCCGGAGGAGATGATGCGCAGCGTCAGCGCCTATGTCGGCTGCATCTCCGGAGCCAGCCTGCTGGGCGACTACCTTGCCATGGCGCTCAAAGCCGGGCTCACCCATCTCAGTATTCCGCAAATGGCGTATGGCCCGGAGTTGATCAAGGTGCTGGCTCCCTCGGACTGCGATGGCAAGACCTCCTGCTGCGCCTCCACCATCAGCGTTGAATCCCTGGGCGCCGAATCGTTAAAGAATCCCGGCGAGGCCGTCCGCAAAGCCGCGGAAGTCGTGGCCTCCATCAAACTGCACGGCCGCCGCTAGAGGCCTTCTGTTCATCTTCCCGTACGACAGCTTCGCGCACGACAAAAGGCCCGCCGAAGCGGGCCTTTTGCTTGTACCTTTGCGTGCTGCTTACTTGGCTTGCGGAGCGTCCGCCGTGGGCGGCGCGGTGGTTACCGCAGCTGTTGGCGGAGCCACTGGAGCCGGAGCCGTGGCATCGGCCGGAGCCGGAACTGGTGCGGTTGCCGGTGCCGCCGCCGGAGTATCGCCAAGCCGCGACAGGTGCGGGAAGACCGGAGTGACCTCGAAGGGCATCTTCTCTCGCGCCGTCAGCAGTTGCACGGGCTTCGCCTTGTTGATCTCGATGCGGTTGCTCCACGGATCCACGCGGATGCGTCCGCCCAGGGGAAGCGCGGCCACCTGCGAAACCTTCTGCGGTTCCAGCTTGGGAGCCGAGGTGGTCAGGTCCTTCATGCGCAGCTCGGCGGCATTCACCAGGGAGTTGCCCATGTCGCTGCGGATCAGGTGCGTGAGCGCGCCGCGGCGCGCGTCCACCTGGCGCAGGAAGAGCCCGATGTCGTTCAACTTGTCCTTGTAGGGCGAGTTCTGCAGCAGCGCGATGGCCTTAACGTCAGCCTCTTTTTCCTGCTCCGGGGTGCGGGTAAAGCGCATCCGGTGCAGCAGTTGCTGGTCGGTCACCAGGGAGCGGTCCTTATAAGCGAAGGTTGTGTCCGTCGGGTGGCCGCTGGTGATGTGTCCCAGCTCGTGTGCCAGCACGGCGGCCAGCGTGGCCTCGTCCGGAAGCACGTCCAGCAGTCCGCGGCTCACAAAGATGGTGTGGCCCACGCTGAAGCTCTCAATCGGAGAGGTCAGCAGCACGCGGCAACGCACCTCGGGCTGAATGTCCAGGTTGTTGGTGTACTCCAGGTTGTTGACCACCGTGTTGAGAACCTTGTCCACTTCACCGGTCTTGGCCAGCAGGCCGCCGGTTTCCAGGCGCTCCACCACGTTGTCTTCGGCCTGGCGCTGCCAGCTGCGCTCGGCGGCCACGGGAGTCATATCCTGGGCCTTTTCACTGTTGTCCTTCACCTGGCTCTGGTCGTCCACCAGCACTTCGGTAAACTCGTTTTCGGCGTGGCCCTTGCCCACGTTATAGCCCCAGATGCGGGTCTCGGCCTTGTAGCTGCCGCCCTTCTGGATGCCCTGCACCTCGTTGTCTTCGCTGTAGATGTAAGCGGGCAGCCAGATGCCGGGGCGCATGTTCAGACGCCAGGTGTCAAAGTGCATGTACTCGCCGTGCGCGGCGTGGGTAAAGGTGCCGTTGAAGCGCACGATGTTGAAGTCGCGGTCCTCCACCCAGATGCGGCCCATGAAGCGGCCCTCGCCGCTGCCTTTCTTGGGCATCACATCAATCACGATGCAGCGCAGATCGCCCAGGAACTCGCGGCCCTGGTAGTCGAAGTTGTAGTTCTTCCGGTCCAGTCCGCGCAGGTCCATCAGCATCATCCAGGCAAAGCCCTGGCCGATGAACTCCGTCTTGTACTCCTTGGTCAGCCCGTGCATCATGCGCGCCATCAGTCCCGGAGTGGGACGGAAGCTGGCATCCTGCAATGTCTTGTTAAAGCTGACGCGGGTCAGGAAGTACTGGTCGCCGTAGGGAACCGTCCCCAGTTCCTTGTCGGAATGCATGTACTGGAGGTAGGTCTCCACCAGCGGCGTGTAGGTCTTCAGCGCCTTGGTGTTTTCCACCTCGCGCGCGAGCGCCTTTTCGACCACGCGCTCAAAGGCCGCGTTCGGCGCCGCGGGCGGAGCCGCTGGCGGCTTACCGGCAAAGCTTGTGGCCGCCAGGGCAAGCGCACATCCCAGCACTCCCAACGCTTTCACAACTGGTGCTTTCATTCGTAGATCCATGTTCGTCCTCGGCAGCTGTCGCTAGGAGAGCTGGAAAATTACATGCAAGGTTGCGGTGGAATCCACCGGGTGGCCGTCGTGCAGCGCGGGCGTAAACCTCAGCCCCTGTACGGCACGCGCGGCAGCCTCGTCCAGCCCATAGCCCAGGCCGCGGAGCACATTCAGCACCCGCACCCTGCCATCGGCGGCAAACACTACGTTCAACAGAACTTCACCTTCCACCCGGTGCTCGCGCGCCTCCCGGGTGTAGACCGGGTTCGGCTTGCTCTGGATGGAGACTGGCTGATTGGTGGCAACCGCCGCGTTGGCGTTTCTCTGGGTAGGTGCCGCGGCCGCCGCCGGCTGATTGAAGCCCGCCGTCTGCAACCGTCCCTGTCCGCTGTTGCCGCCGCGTCCGCCGCCACCCTGCACGGCTACGCCATTGCCAAAGCCGGCGCTGCTGACGGTGCCGCGCGCGCCGCGCGCTCCGCCCGTGCCGTTGCCGTAACCCGGGCCGCCGGGCAGGTCAAACGATCCTGCCGCGGCAATATTCGATTTTCCCTTGGCGTTCGGGTTCGCCGGCACGCCATTCGGATCTCCGAAGCCGCCGGTCTGCACCTTGCTGGGAGCGGTGTGCGGCAGCGTGACCGCCGCCGAGCTGCCGCCAAAATTCGTCGCCGTCACCACCTTGGGCGTGACGCGCGGGCCGGGCAGGGCATTCAGCACCCGGCTGTCAAACTGCGGAGCCTTCACGCTCTCGGCCTGCACTTCCGGCACATTCAGCCGCTGGATGCGCTGCGGCCTCTGCACGGCGATGAGCGGCGCTTCGATCTTGACCGGCATCGCCGGCATCAGGTCCTTGATCGGCTTGGGCAGCGGCTGTTGCCGCGCCACCTTCACCACCTCCGGCTTCGGAGCCAGCTCCGGAACGGGCGCCACCAGGTCAATGTGGCTGATCTCGGTGTTGATGAACTGCGGCGCCGTGAAGGCCATGTAGATGATCCCCAGCACCAGCATGGACTGAACGCCGAAGCTGGCGGCAAGCGAGCCGAATCCCGCACCCGTCGGGTGCTGATCTAAGCTGGCAAAACTTGGAGTTCCGTAAGTGCTCATTTTCGTTCTCAGTCTCTCCCTTTGCCGCCCCACCCTGCGTCTGTATGGCCGCTTCTGGCTGCGGCGGGCCCGGAAAAGAATGTTGGCGATTCGACGGGTGTACCCCTGTGCACCTGACGAACCGGCGTGAACCATTCAAGTTGCCCAATTGTATGGTGAACCGCGTCAAAGACAAACCCGAGGTTCCCAAATTGACAACCCGCAGACAGCGTATTCCGCGTTGCTGGCGGAATGGCTGTTTCACTTCTGCAAAGATCTCGCCGTCCGTGGCACCAAAAGTCCGTGCCAAAACAGCAATTGCCCGCATTTCTTACTGCCCGAATCTTCGTTTGCCCTTGCCGAAGGGTCAAGTTACCCTCGGGCAACACCCATAGGAATCCGTAAGTTACTCGCCGATTACCTTGATCAGCACGCGCTTATTCCGCCTTCCGTCAAACTCCGCGTAGAAAACTCTCTGCCACGGTCCCAGGTCGAGTCGTCCGCCGGTCACCGGAACAATCACCTGGTGATGCACCAGCATGGACTTCAAGTGCGCGTCGCCGTTGTCCTCTCCCGTCTGGTGATGCTTGTAGCCGGGATCGCGCGGAGCCAGTGTTTCCAGCCACTTTTCGATGTCTTCGATCAATCCTTCTTCGTTGTCGTTCACGTAAACGCCGGCCGTAATGTGCATGGCGGAGACCAGGGCCAGCCCCTCCTGGATGCCGCTCGCGCGCACGGCTTTCTCCACCTCCGGTGTCATGTGGATGTACTCGTGCTCATGTTCGGTGCAAAAGGTCAGGTATTCTGTGTGCGCTTTCATGACCAAAGTGTATGACCAAAGTACAGGGCGCGAATGAGCAAAAGAGCGCGGAATTTTGCTCCGCGCCCATAAAGAAATTTACCGGGTATTAAGAATTCTCGAGTTCGCTGATCCAGTCGGGAGGCTTCAGAATCTCGCGCGGCTTCGGTCCGTCGGCCGGGCCCACAATGCCGTCGCGCTCCATCAGGTCAATCAGGTGCGCGGCGCGCCCGTAGCCCACGCGCAGGCGGCGTTGCAGAAGGGAAGTGCTGGCCTTGCCGAATTCGAAGACCAGCCGCACCGCGTCGTTGTAGAGCGGATCGTTGTCGTCGGCCGATTCGCCATCGAGGCCCATCTCGTCGCCGCGGCTGTTGCCTTCGTCCTTGGGCGCGGCCAGGAAGCCGTGCTGATAGTCGGCCGTCGCCTGCGCCTTCCAGAACTCGACGGTCGCCGCGATCTCTTTTTCCGTGACAAACGGTGCATGTACGCGCAACACGCGCGAACTGCCGCTGGGCAGGTACAGCATGTCTCCGCGTCCCAGAAGGCTCTCCGCGCCGTTGGCGTCCAGAATGGTGCGCGAGTCAATCTTGGTCGCCACGCGGAAGCTCATTCTGGCAGGGAAGTTTGCCTTGATCAGTCCTGTGATGACGTCCACCGAAGGCCTTTGCGTGGCCAGCACCAGGTGGATGCCGATGGCGCGCGCCATCTGCGCCAGCCGCGTAATGGACTCTTCCACGTTCGCGCCGTCCACCATCATCAGGTCGGCCAGCTCGTCCACAATGATGACGATGTACGGCAGAGGCTTTTCTTCCGAGCCATCCTCAAACAGTGACGGCGTAAAACCCTCGTCAAACAGTTTGTTGTACTGGTCAATATTACGCACGCCCTTTTGCGCCAACAGCTTCAGGCGGCGCTCCATCTCGCGCACGGCGTTGCGCAGGGCATTGCTGGCCAGCTTGGGCTCGCTGATGATGGGCGTGTACAGGTGCGGGATGCCGTCGTAGTTGCCCAACTCCACGCGCTTCGGATCCACCAGGATGAGCCTCACCTGGTCCGGCGTGCTCTTGTACAGAATGCTCATGATGAAGGCGTTGATGGCCACACTCTTGCCGCTGCCGGTCGAGCCGGCGATCAGCAGATGCGGCATGGCGTTCATCTCGGTCACCATCAGCCGGCCGTTGATGTCCTTGCCCAGCGAGAGGGTCAGCCGGCTCTTGTTGTTCACAAACTCCGGGCTTTCGATCACCTCGCGCAGCCAGATGGTCTCGCGCTTCTCGTTCGGAACCTGGATGCCCACCGTGCTCTTGCCCGGCACGCGCTCAATCAGGATGCTCTCGGCGCGCAGGGCCAGGCAGAGGTCCTCCTGCAGGTTGACGATGCGGCTGTACTTGATGCCCGCCTCGGGCTTGAACTCGAAGGTCGTCACCACCGGGCCGGGATTGATCTGCACCACCGAGCCCAGCACGCCGAACTCCTCGCACTTCAGGGTCAGCACCTGCGCCAGGTCCTTCAACTCCTGCTCGTCGCAGGCCTGCCGCGCCTCGGGGCGCTGCAACAGGGTGCTGGAGGGCAGCCGCCACGAGCCCTGCTGCTTGGGCATGGTGGTGCGCGCCACGGCCTTGCTGGCATCGGCGCGCGTGCCAATGGAAATCTCTTCGGCCGCAGCCCGTCCGCCAATCGCTTCGGCCTGCACGCGCTCAATGCCGCTCAACTCATGTTCTTCGCCGATCTCGGAACTTGCGGCGCGCGCCGTCCTGGCCGGGTCGTCCGGCGCGGCGCCAGGTCGGCAAAGGGATCTTCGCGCCGCGTCGCGCGTGCGGGCGGAGTGTCTTCAATAATCGTCGCCGCCGGCGGCCGCGAGACGATGGTCTGCTGCGGATTCCTCGCCGCGTTCTTCTCAGCCAGCCGCTCTTCCTTCAGCCGGGCTTTCTCCGCCAGCCGTTCGCGCTTCAGGGCCAGCCGCTCCTCGCGAGCCACCGCGCGGTGGGCCTTCCATTCGGCGTAGCGGTCTTTCAGGGCAAAGAAGAAGGTAAAGCGCGTCTGCATCCATTGGCGGCTACTGCTTAAGGAAAAGGCCGTCGCCAGGTACATCGCCGTGCACAGGGCGGCCAGCGTGACAATCCAGGCGCCCACGGTGTTCAGGTATTGCAGCAGAAGGTCGCCCATCAGGCGGCCCATCAGGCCTTCTATGGGCACGGATTGAAAGTGCCAGTGCCACGGCAGCAGCCCCAGCATGGAGGAGCCGAATGTGATCAGTCCAAGCGCTCCGCCCACCCGCACCCAGGGATTCTCCACCGCGTGCGTACGCATCCAGCGCATGGCCACCAGCAGCAGCATCACCGGCAGCAGGAAGGCCACCACGCCCAGCGTCTGCAGCACCAGGTCGGCGCCGTAGCTGCCCGCCGGGCCAATCCAGTTGTGGGTCTGCCGCATGGGGCCGGCGGTGTTCAGCGAGCGGTCCAGGGGGGAGTACGAGGCCAGGGCCAGCAGCACCAGGGCCGAGGCGGCCACAAGCAACAGGCCGATCAGCTCATTGAGCCGCTTGCTCTGCGTCGGAATAAAGAGCCGGGAGAGAAACGTCATAAGGGCCGTAGGGCGAAAGGGAGATAGCCGGACGGCACGAAGCCATCCGCCCGCCTCCGGTCAACGCCAAAGCATGTCTAGTATGACCCAGGTCAGCTGCCGCAGGGCCGTCCAAAACCGGCAGGGGAGTGACCTTTCGGATACCTTTTCCGGGGAGGAAAATCAGCCCTTCAGGGTCCACCACAGTACGCCCACGCCCAGCACAATGCGATAGACGGCAAAGGGCACAAAGCCGCGCGTCCGCACCCAGTGCATGAACCAGGCCACCACAAAGTAGGCCACCACAAAGCTGACGGCGAATCCGATGCCAAGCGTGATCCAGTTCTGTCCGGTCATTGCCAGGTGCCCAATGGCCGCCGGCTCGCCGTGGTGCGGCCGCAGGCTGCGGACCAGGTCATACCCGGTGGCCACAACCATGGTCGGAATGGAGAGGAAGAAGCTGAACTCGAGTGCCGCTTCGCGCGTCATGCCGGCAATTTGTCCGGCCGCAATGGTGGACATCGAGCGCGAGGTTCCCGGGAAGAGCGCCGACAGGGTCTGGCAGAGGCCGATCCAGATCGCCTGCCCCGGTCCCATCTGCTCCACGTGCTCGGTCTGGCTGTGCAGGGTGCCGCGCTCGTACAGGGCGTCCACCACCCACATCACCACGCCGCCAATCAGCAGCGAGGAGCCCATGATGACCAGGCTCTCCAGGTGCTTGCCGATGACCTTGGTCAGCAGAAAGGCCGGAGCCGCGGTGCAGACAAAGGCGATGGCCACCAGCGTCAGCGGATGGTTGAACGCCGTGCGCTCGCCGCGTTCGCCGCGGGGAAACGTGTCCAGAAAGCGCGCGATGCGCTCGCGGAAGTAGATTGGCAGGGTCAGGATGGCGCCCAGCTGGATGACGATGGCGAACATCTTCCAGTAGCCGTCGTCCAGGGCAAGGCCCATCAGCGATTGACAAAGGCGCAGATGCGCCGTCGAGCTGACGGGCAGGAACTCCGTCAGACCCTCTACGATACCCAGGATGAGAGCTTGGCTGTAAGGATGCATAACCGTAGAGCCAGTGTATCAGCTTTACACCGGCCGGCCGTCGAGTCCTTACACCATCAGGGAGATTGCCTTGCAATTGCGGGCAATGTTCTGGCGATCCGCTTCACTGGCTTCCAGGAACTCAATGCCGTACTCAAAGCGCAGTTGATTGCGAACCACACCCCTCACCTCGACCGGAGCGCTGTAAGGCAGCGCCAGCTTCATCCATACTTCCTCGCCGGGATGCAGCTCGCTGGTCAGGAACAGGCGCGTGCCGCCCTCGCTGAGGTCGTAACAGGTGCCGTTGAGGAAGTGTTCGATGCCGTTGCGGCAGAGCCGCAGCGATACGCGAATCTTCACATGATGGCGATGCCACCGCCTGCATTCGAGCCTGTTCTGTACTGCTTGTCTCACTTCCACAAACATGTCCGTTCCTCCGGAACTTGTGAATTCAACACAAGGCCACCGTGATCGGGATCCGGAACAAACAAAATGGACCCCTTCCCGATCTGAAACAGAATAAGACCAGTTGGGTCCACTAATCCACAGCAAGTGTTGTCACTTTGGGTACTTTAGGGCATATACCCAAGTTACTTCTGGCGTTATCCGGGGCCGTACCAGCCGGCGGAGTTACCGAATCCCTTTTCCCGCGGACTCTTCCATCTCCATCACCCTGGCCACCAGGGCGGGTTCGGCGTTGCCGCCGCTGATGATGGCCACCGTGCGCAGGCTGCCGGGCAGCTTTTCCCGGTGAAACAGCCAGGCCGCCGTGGTCACCGCGCCGCTGGGTTCGGCCATCAGCCGCGCCCCGGTCAAAATCCACCGCATCGCCCGCAGAATTTCCTCTTCGCTCACCGTGACGATGCCGTCCAGGTAGGCCGTCAGGTGCTCCAGATTGCGCTGGCCGATGCTCTGGGTGCGCAACCCGTCGGCCACCGTGCTGGCCGCCTGCGTGCCCGGGATGCTGACCCTCCGCCCCAGGCGCAGGCTCTGCTCGGCGTCGTTGGCCAGGGCAGGCTCCACGCCAATCACCTTCGCCCGGCCGCCGCTCAGTTTGATGGCCGCGGCCACGCCCGACGAAAGTCCGCCGCCGCCCACCGGCACCAGCACCAGCTCAACCTTGGGCAACTGCTCCAGAATCTCCAACCCGCAGGTCGCTTGCCCGGCGATGATCGCCTCATCGTCGTACGGTGGAATGACCACGTAGCCATGCGCGGCGGCCAGCTCCAATGCTTTTTCGCGGCGCTCGTCGCTGCCGTCGCCCACCGTCACAATCTCCGCGCCCAGCGCCTCGGTCGCCACGCGCTTCACCCGCGGAGCCCCGGCGGGCATCACCACCACGGCCCTGCACCCAAGAGCCCGCGCCGCGTAGGCCACACCCTGCGCATGGTTTCCCGAGGAGTAGGTGATGACCCCGTGCGAGCGCTCCTCAGGAGTCAGCAGGGCAATTTTGTTGTAGGCTCCGCGCAGCTTGAAGCTGCCAATTGGTTGCAGGCTCTCGGCCTTCAGGTAGAACTCTTCGTTTCCGCCAACCCGCCCGCCAATTTCCCCGCCAATTTCCCCACCAGTTTCCCCACCAATTTCAAAGCAGCGCACCAGCGGCGTGCGCTCGGCCACGCCCTTCAGCCGCGATTGTGCTTCCTTGATCTCACTTAGGGTAATCATCTTTATCTCGAAACCTCTTTCTCTTGCAGCTTATCGCGCAGGAGCGGCATCCAGTGCGTCCATCATCGTGGCCATCCAGTCAATCAGCCGCCACTCGTCCATCCAGTTGGAGCCGCCCACCTCCACGTGCCCAATCGCCTTGCTGATGAGCACATCGCGCGCCACGCCCGCCGGCAGGTCTTTCTGCAACCACAGGGTCTCCGTCGGAGGCACCACGTTGTCGCCCGCTCCGTGCAGCAGGTACACCGGAACGTGCACCCGGCTCAGGTAGTAGTGCGGGCTCGCGGCGTCGAGTTCCGGCTGCACGGCGGCCAGTCCGCGCTCGGTATCGCCCACAAGGCTCTTGGTGTCGTGGACAAAAAGCTGTGCCATTCGCGCCTGCCCCGCCGGGCTCAGCTTCGTGGCCTCCTGGTGCGCCGCCGTCACCCTCTCCCACAGCAGAGTACGCAGGGTCACCCGCGCCTGCGGCACATCCGCCGGTGAGAAGAACGCCGGGGCGTGCGAGTAGGCCGTCACTAGCGCGCCGTACTCGTGCGCCTTCATCTTCAGGATGTGTCCGTCGGGAGCCACGGCCTCGTCGGTGTTGAAGAAGTGCAGCACGCGGCCCAGGTCGTCGTGCGCGCCAATGGCCACCACGCAGTCCAGCTTTGCCTGCACCGTTGGGTCGGCGGCGGCGATCAAGCCCATTCCGCCGGCAAAGCTCAGCCCCAGCAGTCCCACCTTGGCGGAGCCCGTGCGCGCAGCCAGGTCCTTCACCGCGTCGCCAATCACCACCGCGGAATGTTGTTCCACGTTGTAGTCGGCCAGCTCGTCCACCTGCGGAGTCATCACCAGGTATCCATGCGAGGCCAGCGCGCGCGCGAACCTGCGCAACCGCGGTTCCTCCATCCCCAGGCGATGTACGCCGTGCACCACCACCACCGGCGGCGGATTATCAATTCCCTCCGGCAGGTAGAGGCGCGCCGCCCGCCGCCCGTCGCCGCTGGGAAAGCTCGTCGTCTCTTCGATCACAGGGTTGGCGTCAAAGTCGCGCAGCGCAGACTCCGGCATGTCGGCAATGACCATGAGCGCGCTGGCCGCCCGCAAGTGGCTGTACACCGTGGGAGCCAGCAGCAGACAGGCCAGCACCAGGAAGGGAAGGGTCATCCACAGCGCAGCCCAGTTGCGGGGCTCGCGCGCCATGTTTGGAGAAACGCCTGTTGAGGAAAATAAGGCCATAGAAAGGTTGTACCCCGCCGCCGCCCGGCTTGCAAAGCCCAGGCTGGTTGCGGGGTACGGGATTTCACCGGATCGCAACCTCAGGGGCTGCGTCTGGGTAGATCAAAACAAGTGCCTCGCGGCCTAAACTTCGACGACCACGGGGATGATCAGCGGCCGGCGCTGGGTGCTGCGGCTGATGAAGCGCTTCAGGTCGGCGCGAATCTTTTCCTTGATGACGCCCGGGTCGCTGATTTCTTCGGCCGTCGAGCCTTCCAGCGTGCGGCGCACGGCGGCCCGCAGCTCGCCGGCGAATGCCTCGTCGTCGGCCGCTCCGGCAAAGCCGCGCATCACGATCTCAGGATCAGCCTCGAGCTCGCCGGTCAGCTTGTTCACGGCCAGCACGGGCATCACGAATCCATCCTCGCTCAAATGCTTGCGGTCGCGGATGATGAGTTCTTCCACCACGTCGGAGTTCGAGCCGGAGTCAATGCAGACCCTGCCCACGCTGGCCCGGCCCACCTTGCGCGCGCCCAGCTCGTCAATCTCCAGAATGTCTCCGGTCTCAATCATGATGACCTGTCCGACGGCAGACTTCATGGTGGAGGCCATCGCGGCGTGCTGCTTCAACTGGCGGTACTCGCCATGCACGGGGATGAAGTATTGCGGCCGCACCAGGTTGATGAGCAGCTTCAGCTCTTCCTGGCTGGCGTGTCCGCTGACGTGCACGGGAGGGTTCGACCCATCGGCGTAAATCACCTTGGCGTCGCGGCGGAAGAGGTGATCAATGACGCGATAGATCCCCTTCTCGTTGCCGGGGATGATGCGCGAGCTCAGCACCACGGTGTCGCCCGGCTCAATCTTGGCCTGGCGATGGTTGTCCACCGCGGCGCGGCTCAGTGCGCTCATCGGCTCGCCCTGCGTGCCGCTGATCATCACCAGTACCTGCTCCGGCGGATAGTCGCGAATCTGTCCCGGCCCGATCCATGCGCTGGATGGCAGATCAATGTAGCCCAGGTCCTGCGCAATCTCCGTGCTGTCGGTCAGGCTGCGTCCCACCAGGGCGATCTTGCGCTTGAACTGGTGCGCCATCTCCGCCGCCAGCTTGATGCGATGAATGGACGACGAGAAGCAGGAGATGAATAGCCTGCGCCGCGCGTGCTGGAAGATCTCCTCAAAGCGCGGTTTCACCGCCCGCTCGCTCGGCGTGTAGCCGGGGCGGTCCACGTTGGTGGAATCCTGCAGAAGGGCCAGCACGCCCTCCTTGCCGTATTCGGCAAAGGCGTGCAGGTCGAAGAGCCGGTTGTCCGTCGGCGTCAGGTCAATCTTGAAGTCGCCGGTGTGGATCAGCACTCCCAGCGGCGTATGCACGGCCAAAGAGACCGCGCCGACAATCGAGTGCGTCACCTGGATGGGATTGATCGTGAAAGCCCCGAGCTGGAAGCGCTTGCCGGGGATCATCTCGTTCAGCTCGGCGTTGTCCAAAAGGCCGTGCTCGCCCAGCTTGTCTTCAATGCAGGCCAGGGTCCATTCGGTGCCGTAGATGGGGATGTTCAGCTCGCCGATCAGCCACGGCACGCCGCCGATGTGATCCTCGTGGCCGTGGGTCAGCAAAAGTCCGCGAACCTTGTCGCGGTTTTCCTTCAGATAGGTCAACGCCGGGACCACCACGTCCACGCCCAGCAGGTCGTCCTCGGGGAACATCATGCCGGCGTCAATGACGATGATGTCGTCATTCCAGCGCACGGCCATGCAGTTCATTCCGAACTCGCCCAGGCCGCCGAGCGGCACAATATGCAGTTTTCCTGTTTGTTTCACTTTTGCAGACCGGTGATCAGAACGCTTCACTCCAGCAGCCATAACTAACGATGCTAGCACACCGCCGTGCCCGACTCAGAGCCGCCGCCGCTTTGCACGGGCCGCCCGCGGAGCTACACTGTTCCCCTATGGCCGCAGGCAACGACAATCCCGGATGGCTCGCCCGCCGCGCCGAAGGCGCCTTCCAGAAGGCTCTGGGACGCGCCTACCAGACGGTGCGCGTCCGCCCCAAGGAATTTCTGCTCCACCTGCGCGCCGCCCACGGACTGCCGGTGGCCAGCTACGACGGCATGTTCACCCTGCCCGTCGAAGAGCTCGACTCCATCGCCCGGCAGACCATTCGTGGCAGCATGAAGCTGGCCGGCGCCGAAGGTGCGGGCTTCGGCCTCGGCGGCTTCTTCACGGTCATTCCCGATGCCGGACTGCTGGCGGCCATCACCCTGCGCATGCTGCAAAAGCTCAGCCTCGTGTATGGATTCGAGTTCAACACCGAGGAAGAAGTCGCCGAGCTTTGGATTGCAGCCGCCACCGCCGCCGGGGTGGACCTTGGCCGCGACGTGCTGGAGAAGACTCTGCTGCGCAGCTTTGTGGAGAAGGTTATCGGGCGCATCGCCCGCCGCTTTGGGCAGGAGTTCGCCGAAAAGGCCATCGCCCGCGCCGTGCCCGTCCTCAGCAGCGCCGTCGGAGCGGTGCTCAACTATTATTTCGTCCGCGCCTGGGGACGCCGGGCCATCGCGCACTTCCACCAGCGCCATCTGGAAGAGCGCACGCGCCGCGTGGCGGCCATGGAGTCCGGCAACGCGGCGGCGTCAGGCCCAGTGCCGGCTCTGCCCGCGCCCCTCGCCTAGCGGTTGTTTTTCTCGAATCATTTCAGTGGACCGGCCTAGCGGATCGCCAGCGGCGGCTTCTTCATCAGCTCCACAAAGCGCGGATCCGCGCGCAGGGTCTCAAACTCCTTGTCGCGGTACACATCCTTGATGCGCGGATAGCCTTCTTCCATCGCAGCCTCTAGAAAGTGCAGAGCCCGATCCGCGTCGCCGGCTCCGGCAAACAGACGGGCCATCATGTACTCAAACTCGGCGTGGTCCTCCGGCGATACCACCCGCGCGCTGATGCCGTTGGCCACGTTACGCTCAAAGAAGTCCGGGTCCAGCTCGTAGGTCCTGCGGAACTCCTTCATGGCGCGTCCGAAATTCTTCGTATCCATCAGCGCGGCGGCCAGGTTGCCGTGGAACGACGACATGTCGGGCTTCAGCGCGATGGCCTTCTCGTAGCTGTGCATGGCGTCGGCCAGGCGCTTCAGCATGTAGTAGCCCACGCCCAGATTATTCCAGGCCTCGGCCATGTGCGCGTTCTTGCGCACCGCCTTGCGGGCGTTGCGCACCGCCTCTTCCGGGTGGTGCTGCATCAGCTCGGTCACCGCGGCCTTGTTGAAGTAATCCGCCGTGGGCTTCTTCCGGATGGCCGCCCGGTAACAGAGCAGAGCCGCCGCATAGTCCTTGGCCGCGCGCAGCCGGTCGCCCGCCTCGTCCAATGCGGCGGCCGTCATGCCGCGCATCTCTTCCGCCGTCGGCGCCGTTACCTCCAGGCGCGCCGGTGCGACGGTCTGCGTGGTTGTCTGGGAATCCTGTGGGGAAGTGGTTTGCGCCCAGCCGGAGAGCGCGGCCAGCAATACGGTTCCGCCTGCCAGGCAGGAAAAACGAATGAGAGTCACGGCACACCCCCGGGGCAGCGGGCGCGCTCAATCGGCCGCCCGCGAACGCAGTGAGTATAAGCCCAATGCGCTGGCGGCGCCGCTAGTTTTGTTCCTTGTCCTTGTTGTCTCCGCCGCCAAAGAGCCGATCCCACAGGCTCTTCTTCTTCGGCTCCTGTGCCGGCTGTTGCGGCATGGTGGGCGGAGGAATGGGCTGCACCTTCGGCTGCCCCGGGCGCTTCTGCGCGGGCTTGTCCGAGGTAAGCGGCTGATTAACCGGTGGCGGAGCTTCCCCCGGCAGTCCCAACACTTTTTGCAGGAAGTTGCGGTGCTCGCTCTGCTCGCAGGTCAGCTTCGGCTCGGTGCCGTCAATGAAGGCCGCCGTGTAGCCATCCGGGCAACTCATCGTGCTCAGCAGGTTCGTCGCCTTGTCCAGGGTCACCAGGCTCACGCCGGAGGGAATCGCAAACTCCTGCGAGTTGCTGTACTGCGGCAGCCGCACGGCCTTCTTCATGAACTCGGCCCAGATGGGTCCGGCCGTGCCCCCGCCCGTCAGGTTCAGGTTGCTGTAATCGTCGTAGCCCACCCACACAACGCACAGCAGGTTGCTGGTAAATCCGGCAAACCAGCCGTCGTGCGAGGTTCCGGTCTTGCCCGCCGCGGGTGCGGTAAATCCGCGCTCGCGCGCCATCTCGCCCGTGCCGTGGTCCATCACGTTCTGCATCATGTTCACCACGACGGCAGCCACTCGCGGATCCAGCACCGGCCTGGCCGAGGTGTGGTAGTCCTCCACCACGTCGCCATTCGCCTGCCGCACGGAGTGCACCAGCACGGGGTCCATGTGCACGCCGTTGTTGGCCAGCACCGTGTAGGCGCCCGCCATGTCCAGCGGACTGGCGTCGTAGGCGCCCAGGGCCACCGCCGGTGTGCCGCGCGCGCTGGCAATGCCGGCATTGCGTGCCAGGGCCGCCACCTTGTCAAAGCCCACCATCTCGCCCATCTTGATGGTGGCGTTGTTCAGCGACTTCTGCAGTGCGAAGCGCGCCGTCACCATCCCGTAGAACTCGCCTTTGAAGTTGCGCGGGTCGTACGTCTTGCCGTCGAACTCAAAGGTGGTCGGCGAATCGTCCACCTGCGTCACCTGCGTGTACACAGGGTCGCCCGGCTGCGCGTTCAGCCCGGTGCCCAGCGCAGTGGCATAGACGAAGGGCTTAAAAATGGAGCCCGTGGGGCGCTTGGCGATGGCGTGGTTCAACTGGCTGAAGCCGTAATTGCGTCCGCCCACCAGGGCCAGAACCTCGCCCGTATGCGGGTCCAGCGCCACCAGCGCCACCTGCGGCGTCGGCCCTTCGATCTTTGTCGTCTCCATGGTGGCCGTCTTGCCCGTGCCAACTTTCACGTGGCGCGTGCGCTGCCTGGCAACCTGCTCGTCCACCAGCTTGATGCCTTCGGCCACGGCCTCGGCCGCCGCGTGCTGCAGGTCAGGATCAATCGTCGTGTACACCCGGTAAGCGTTGTCGTTCAGCTCGCTCTCCGAGTGTTCGCCGCTCAGCGTCTCCTTGACCAGGTCCACAAAGTACGGAGCGTCGCTGGCTTCCACGTTCGGCGGAGCCAGCTTCAGCGGCGTGGCCTTGGCGGCATCGGCCTGCTCGCGCGTAATGGAGCCGGTCTCCACCATCGCCTCCAGCACCGTGTTGCGACGCTCCAGTGCCCGCTCAGGCCGCTTGTAAGGGTTCCACAGGTTGTTGGGCGACTGAATCATGCCGGCCAGCAACGCCGCCTCCGGCAGTGTGATTTCCTTAATGTCCTTGCCGAAGTAGGAGTGCGCCGCCTCGCCAAAGCCGTTGATCGAAAACGAGCCGCGCTGCCCCATGTACTCCTGGTTGGCATACAGCTCGAAGATCTGCTGCTTGTTGAAGCGATGCTCCAACTCGATGGCGATGACCATCTCCTTGGCCTTGCGCGTGTAGGTCTGCTCCGGAGTAAGGAAGAAGCTGCGGGAGATCTGCATGGTCAGGGTCGAGCCGCCGCGCCGCCGCTTGCCCATTACGTCGCCCACGGCCGAACCCAGCAGGCTCCACCAGTTGATGCCGTTGTGCTCGAAGAAGCGCCGGTCTTCGATGGACAACACGGCGTCCACCATGGATTTCGGAATGTCGTTGTAGCGCAGAATCTGCCGCTTGGTGCGCTCCTGCCCCTGGAAGAGCGCGGTCAGCAGCTCCGGCTCCAGCTCGTAGGTGTCCAGCACGGAGCCCGCGTTCGGACCCGTTCCGCTGATGTGGTCCACCCGTCCATCCGAGCCCAGAACGATGCGCGCGCCATCCGTCGAGTGATAGCTCTCCGCGCCGGGATTAATCTCAATTCCGCCGCTCACCATGTGGAAGGTGCCCATCGGCGAGTCGCCCTTGGTGGCCGAGTCCACGTAGCCGCTGCGCCGCAGCAGGGTGGCAATCTGCCCCGCGGAAATCTTGTCTCCCGGATGCAGCGCCAGGGGGCGCGCAAAAATCTTCGCCGAGTTCGAGAAGATCTGGCCGCTCATCTTGTCGGCAATCAGGCGGTCGAACTTCATGTAGTAGTAAGCGAAGAATGCGCCGGCGACGAGGGCCACGATGGCCACCACCGTAAACAGGGCGCGCCAGGGACGAAAGCCGTCCTGGGAGGAGCTCGAAATTTTCAATTTGATGGCCACTCGGTTGCTCTCGCGTATTGTATGCCACGCCTTGCGTTATGTTCCCGGCAGCGTGTTCCACGCAGCTGGAGGAGTAAACAACGGCGCCCGCGCGACTCGCGCCGCTCCGGCGCCCGGCTCACTTCGCCATCACGTCCCGGTTGGTGGTGCTGGTTGTAAAGTGCATGATGAACGGTACGACCGGCATGTCAATCTTCACGTAATAGCTCACCGAAATGCCCAGGGTCGCACCGCCGCGCTCCACCGTCACGTTCTCCGGACCAATCGTCACGCCGCACTCATCCGCCTTGCCCGCGATGATCGCCGGCAGCTCCGGATCGCTCTTCGCCTGGTAGGTGTACACAATCGCTTCCTGGTCCAGCATCCGCCCCAGCTTGTAGTCCGCCCAGTAGGCGGGCAACACCTTGTACAGCACAAAGCCGGCCACAATCAGCAGCAGCACAAAAAAGATGGATCGCAATTCCTTCATGGCGTCTCCCCTTATGCCCTTGGGTCGTACTTCGAGCGCAGATACTCCACCACTTGGCCGGCGGCCACATCGCTCTTGGTGGAGGTCGCGCGCTCCACCACTTCCACCTTGCCCTCGGCCAGCAGCTTGCCGATGTTCACGCGGAAGGGAATGCCCACCAGGTCGGCGTCCTTGAACTTGACGCCCGGACGCTCGTCGCGGTCGTCCAGCAGCACGTCGTAGCCGACGGCTTCCAGCTCCGCGGCCAGCTTCTCGCCGGCTGCAACCAGCGTCGCGTCCTTCATGTTCGTCGGCACCACCACCACCGTGAACGGCGCAATCGAAGGCGCCAGCCAGAAGCCGTTGTCGTCGTGATTCTGCTCAATGCAGCTGGTCAGAATGCGCTCTACGCCAATTCCGTAGCTGCCCATGATGATGACCCGCTCCTTGCCGTTTTCGTCCAGCACCTTCGCGCCCATGCTCTCGCTGTACTTCGTCCCCAGCTTGAAGATGTGTCCAATCTCCACGGTCTTGCCCAGCTTCAGCGGAGCCGCGCAGCGCGGACAGCCTTCGCCTTCCACCACGTTACGCAGGTCGGCCACGGCGGTTACGTCAAAGTCCACGCCGCGGTTCAACCCGGTAAAGTGATGATCCTTCTCGTTGGCTCCGCCGACAAGATTCTTGCGTCCATCCAGAGCCTTATCCATCAACACGACGAATGCCTTGTCGTCACCCGCGTACGCGGCCTTGCCTTTTTCTTCCACCGGCTTTGCCTGCGGTAATCCAACGGGCCCCAGGTACCCGGCAGGAGAGCCAAAGTACTTCACAATCTCTTCTTCCTGCATGGGGCGGAACTCGCGTCCGCCAATCGCTCCGCCCAGCTTCGCCTCGTTCATCTGGTCGTTGCCGCGCATCAGCACCAGCAGCGGACGATAGAACGGCTGCCCCTTGACCTCATCGGTCATCACATAGGCCAGCGACTTCATGTTGTTTTTCACCGGAACCTTCAGGAACTCACTGACCTCGTCAATGGTCTTCGTCCCCGGCGTAAGAATCTTTTCGCGTGCGCCGCTGGCCGTCGCCGGCTGGTCGGCTTCCACCGCCAACTGGCTCGTGGCTTTCTCCAGATTCGCCGCATAGCCGCATTTTCCGCAGCTCGCCACCAAATCCTCACCGGCGTCGGTGTACACCATGAACTCCTGCGACTGCGATCCGCCCATCGAACCCGAGTCCGCCTCGACGGCGACAAACTCCAGCCCGCAGCGTTTGAAGATGCGGCGATACGCGGCGTCGTGCAGATCGAAACTCTTGTCCAGGCCCTCGCGCGTCAGGTCAAAACTGTACGAATCCTTCATAGTGAACTGGCGCACGCGCAGCAATCCGCTCTTCGGCCGCGGCTCGTCGCGGAACTTCGTCTGTATCTGGTACCAGATCTGCGGCAGCTGCTTGTAGCTGCGCAGCTCCTTGCGCGCAATGTCGGTCATGATCTCTTCGTGCGTCATGCCCAGACACAGTTCGGCGCCCTTGCGATCCTTCAGGCGGAACATGTTGTCGCCCATCACCGACCAGCGCCCGCTCGCCTCCCAAATCTCCTTCGGGTTCAGCGCCGGCAAGTACAGCTCCTGCCCGATGGTGTCCATCTCCTGGCGCACGATGCCCGTGATCTTGAGGATGGTCCTCTGCGCCATGAACAGGTAGGAGTAGATTCCGGCGGCCAGTTGACGAACGTATCCGGCGCGGATGAGGAACTTGTGGCTAGCGACTTCGGCGTCGGCCGGAGCCTCGCGGAGCGTGGGGATAAACAGCTTGGACCAGCGTTGCATAAAGATGATGGATTCCCGTCTTGAAGTGGTGAAAGTTCATTGTAGCAAGACAGCGGGGGAAGGGCTAAAAGGTACAGGTGAAACAGGTGATCAAGTGACAAAAGATGAGGAAAGTCTTCTAAACCCAATTTTCCTATTCAAGACCCAGGAAGGCTTGAATAGGAAAATTGACATTCACGAATGTGGAGGAGGCTATGTCTTTAAACACCTGTATCTGGATTAGACTTGTAACGATCAGGAAGCTCGTAGTTCTGGATATCTTGCAATGCATCTAGCAATGAAAGGGTTACGTCAGAATCCATTTTTTCTCCAGTATAGCGAACCTCGCTGAGCCCTTGAAGATTTGACGGCAGTTTGACGCCTTCGCGTACAAGTAAAATGAAACGTCTGCCGTAGAGTGCCTGGGCGGCTCCAATTTCGATTAGGACATTAGGATTGAGAAGAATATGTTCCGTTCCACTCTCATCCTTGACTACTTGGTCAACGTCTACATGGATAATCGCAGCACCGCAACTGCGCATCATGTCCATGACTTTGTCAGGCATTGGTTTCGAGACAGAGGTCTTCTCTACCGCGACAATCGGTACGTATTTTCCGTATGAAATCAACTTTTTGATTGGGTCGAGGAAATCTTTGTTCTTTCCATGTGTAATAAATACCCGTTTATTCGTCTCGGCCACTTCTGCTAGGGTCGGTGTCAGTTTTGACGGAATCTTTACAGGGACAACGGGAAGTTCTGGGAGTTCTTCAATAGGCTCTTCAGGGTCATACTGTTCTTCATCTAGAGTTTCAACCCCGGCTCCTTCCAAGGAGATGTAATCCTTATCCTTAATGTTTGTAAGGAGCTGTAACGAACGAGCCCCCTCGATGATCATTTCAAGGACTGCATTGGATTCTTTTGCTTGGTACACCCATGTCATCACTTAGAACATTAAGGGCTATATCCTTCCGGGGAACTGCGCCCCCATCATATTGTCGAAGGAATTCACCGATCACCCGGGGCTTCAAGAACGCCTCGCGTTTGGCTACTAGATCATCTCCCTCCTTCTTCGGCTTGAGAATACGAATGCATAAAGGAGTTAGCTCGATTTGTGCCGACTGCCCCCCGCCATTTGTTAGACCGTAGGCTATGGCAGCCCCAGTGATCATCTTGAAATTTCCAGTTGTTGGACCCAAATTCATTGCGGCGGCTACTTTAAGTGGGGTTGACGGTTTGCCATTGTAATTCTCGAGAATCGCCCTAGGGACTCGCAATGCTTCGTCTAAGGAATATGCTGGAATGTCGGCCTGGCTGACTTGTACCCTTTTCGTAGCTTCCGGTAGCTCGTCTACGCCACGCTTACGATTCTGACTTGGAACTTTCTTGGGCATATATCTCCGCTGGGTTACGAGTTAATTTGGGGGAGGGAAGAAGTTTATCCCGCTGGCCCCTTAGACTCAAGGTGAAATGGCGATGGGGGGTGGCCCATCCTCTCGAATCTACTCTGGGGATGCCCCACCCTTGTCGCAGGTTTTTGCGACAGGGTGGGTGGAAGGCAGGGTACTAAAGACAGGTCATCCACCCAGAGTTGGCTCCGTTCCAACTCCGGGGTTTTCCGCCTACATCCTATTTACGTTCCGACGCCCGGAAGCCTCCGTAGGTCAGATACCCGCCCAGCACAAGCGCGATGGCCATGTACCAGTAGAAACAATGTGTGTAGCGCAGCGTTCCCAGGTAGAAACCCGCCGCGGCCTCCGGCGTCAGCAGCAAGAACAGCAGGCCCTTAACCAGCGTCAGCCAGCCGACGATGGTGACCACGATCGCCAGCGCGCCGCCCGTCCAGATGTTGTGTCCCAGAACCATCGCCAGCCCGGCGGCCAGCATTACGATTCCGAGTGCAAACATCAGCGGAGTGTTGTGAACCAGGGCGACCATCGTCTCCATGGTTGCCTGCTTGTGCGTGGCCATGGAGAGCGCCGCGAGGATGAAATAAATGCCTATGAGTTTGCTAAGAAAAATTGTGCGTGGAGTCATCGTGTCCTCCATTCTGAAATCCCTTTTGTCGGCCCTCTTTCGCCAAGAGTTTACGCCCGCGACCAGCGCCCCGCGCAAAGTTCTTTTCACCGCCATCCGGGCGGCCCGTTCGAGCCATCTGCCGGCTTGAGTGGGACCTGCTTTTGTACTGAACCTCCGAAACCTCCGCCACCTCCGAAACCTCCTTAACCTCAGCCCTTGCCTTCCCGCTCACCCTCGCCCTATCCCCATTCACTGCCGTATGTTGCGCTCAGGCCGAGGCGCGTTGGTGGCCGCGCCGCTGGTTCTGTACACTAATCCTCAAGCTATCCTCCGGAATCCCGGCTTGTTGCACCCTCTCCTGTCCTGGATCGCAGCGGAAGTAGCTAATAGGAGGCAATACCAGTGTCAAAGAACCGCTTTCTCTTCACATCCGAGTCGGTGACCGAGGGGCATCCCGACAAGATCGCAGATCAGATCTCCGACGCCATTCTCGACGCCTGCCTTGAGCAGGACCCCTACAGCCGCGTCGCCTGTGAAACGCTGACCTGCACCGGCCTCGTCGTCATCGCCGGTGAGATCACCACCAAGGCCTACGTGGACTTCCAGGCCCTCGTTCGCGGCGTCGTCGCCTCCATTGGCTATGACAACGCTCTCTATGGCTTCGACTCCAACACCTGCGCCGTCATCAGCAGCATCAACAAGCAGAGCGGCGACATCGCCATGGGTGTGGATACCGGCGGCGCCGGCGACCAGGGCATGATGTTCGGCTACGCCACCAATGAGACGCCTGAACTGATGCCGACCCCGATCAGCCTGGCTCACAAGCTGGTGCACAAACTCACCGACGTCCGCAAGAGCGGCAAGCTCCAGTACCTCCGCCCGGACGGCAAGAGCCAGGTCACCGTGGAGTACGACGAGAGCGGCAAGCCTCTCCGTATTGACGCCGTGGTCATCAGCACCCAGCACGCCGACTCGGTCACCACCGAGCAGCTCCGCGAGGACATCCTGAAGTACGTCATTCAGTCCACTCTGCCGGCCAACCTGCTGGATGAGCACACCAAGTACCACATCAACCCCACGGGTCGCTTCGTGGTGGGTGGACCCATGGGTGATACCGGCCTCACCGGCCGCAAAATCATTGTGGACACCTACGGCGGCATGGGCCGTCACGGTGGCGGAGCCTTCAGCGGCAAGGATGCGACGAAGGTGGACCGCTCGGCGGCCTACATGGCGCGCTACATTGCCAAGAACATCGTCGCCGCCGGCCTGGCCGACCGCGCCGAAGTGCAGCTCGCTTACGCCATCGGCGTCGCCGAGCCGGTCAGCGTGCTGGTGGAAACCTTCGGCACCGGCAAGGTCAGCCGCGAGGTGCTGGAGGAAGTCGTCCGCAAGAACTTCCAGCTCACGCCCAAGGGCATCATCGAGAGCCTGAACCTGCGCCGCCCCATCTTCCAGAAGACCGCCGCCTACGGCCACTTCGGCCGCACCGAGCCGGAGTTCACCTGGGAGAAGACGGACAAGGCCGCGGCTCTGAAGGAAACTGCCAAGGCCGCAGCCGTAGCCAAGTAAGAGCCGCAGCCAAGTAAGCAACGCCGAGCGAACCAGAGTTCGCCAGGCAAAAGCATCAAAAGGGAAGGGCGTCGCGTAGGCGGCGCCCTTCTTGATTTTGCTTCGATTATTGTTTTTGATTTTGCTTTTGATTTCGCTTTTGATTTTGCTTTTGATTTTGCTTTTGATTTTGAAGTGTCATCCTGAGCGGAGCGAAGGACCCCAGCGCCGCTCGTACCACGGCACCTGTGTAGGGTCACCAACCGGGAGCGCTTCAGTCGTGTGCGCAAGCAAAGCCAACTACCCCACTCAAGCCCAACGAAGGCTTGAATGGGGCACCAGGCCAAAGGCAGACTTGAAGGGGCTGGCCGGCATCCTTCCATTACACACATGCTCCCCACGACAGCGAGTCTTTGGTGTATAGTTGCACGCAAATTTCTGCCGAGGTGAGCCCATGAGTGACCGCATTCGAAACAGCATGCCCAATTCCATTCATGCACTCCCGATTGCTGCACTTGTTTTGGTTCTGCTCGCAATGGTAAGTCCCGCTTGGTGTCAGGCAGGTGAACAGGCCAACACCGATAAGGTGGAAAAGAAGGGCTCTGCCAAGACTGAGAAGGAGATTGTTAAGGAAGCAGAGGTAGCGATTAAGACTGGCAACATCGACCAACTGAAGGCGATCCTCGAAGCAAACTCAGAAATCGTTTCATCGCCGACTCCGCAAAGCAAGACTGCGGCAGTTGTTGCGACGGTTCTTTTTGGTCCCCTCTTGGCGGCAATGGCGCAATCAAACGTCACTTTGCTGCACGATGCTGTTTCCCGCAACAGGAAGGACATGGTGGAGCTTCTACTGACTTACCATGCGAATATCAACGCGAGAAACGGTTTTGGATACACTCCGCTCCACCAGGCAATCATGAATCAGAATACTGAAATAGTTCAATTGCTTTTAGACAACGGAGCAGACGTCCACATCAAGGCCAAGAACGGTGATACGCCTCTTAAGCTTCTTCGCTGGGAGAAGAATACCCGCACCAGGAAGCAACCCCTACAACCATTTCTTGATATTGAAAAACTGTTGATCGCGCATGGAGCGTAGCTGACTGCACTCGTGTCCACTTAAGCTATTCCATCGTTTGAGCGGAGCCGTCCCTTACGCTCCCTCACCACTCTCCCGCACAATCTCCGCCGCCCTGTCCAGAGCCTCCTGAATATTCGAGCAGATGTTCTCCGGTCCGATCTTTTCTTCAAACACTTTCTGGTGGATGAGCTTTGCCGGATGTTCCTTGGCGCCGCACAGCAGCAGGTGGCGTCCGCTCTGGCGCACGCGGTCGGCCAGGTGTTCAATCTCGCCGAGGCCGGTGCTGTCAATCGCGCTCATGCCGCGCAGCCTCAGGATGACCACCTTGGGCAGCTTGGGCAGCGCCCGCAGAATGACCTCCAACTTTTGCGCCGCGCCAAACAGCAGCGCGCCCTGCACGCTGAAGACCTCGACGTAATCCGGGATGTGCTTGTCGTGCAGCACGTGCGCGCGTCCGGTCAGGATGTAGTCCTTGGTGACCGGCGCGACGGTGGTCGTCTCCGCCACGTTGCGGATGAAGGTGAGCGCGGCCAGAACCATTCCGAACTCGACGGCCGTCGTCAGGTCGGCCATCACCGTAAGTCCAAAGGTGAGCAGCCACACGGCCACTGCGCTTTTGTTGACGCGCAGCAACCGCCAGGTCTCATCCCACTGGCCCATGTTGTAGCTGACTACGAACAGGATGGCGGCCAGCACCGCCAGCGGAACGTAGCTGGCAAGCGGCGCGGCGAACAGCAGAATGCCCAGCAAGGTGACCGAGTGGATCATGCCGGCCACCGGCGTTTTGGCTCCGCTGCGAATGTTGGTGGCCGTGCGCGCAATGGCTCCGGTGGCTGGCAGTCCGCCGAAGATGGGGCTGACGATGTTGGCCACGCCCTGGCCGATCAGCTCGACGTTGGAGTTGTGCCGGTCGCCGGTCATCGAGTCGGCCACCACGGCCGACATCAGCGATTCGATGGCGCCAAGCATCGCCACCGTCAACGCCGGAGAAATCAGCGGCAGCACCATGTTCAGGTGAAACTCCGGAAACTCCAGGTGCGGCACTCCGGAGGGGATTCCGCCGAAGCGCGTGCCGATGGTTTCCACCGGAAGGTGCAGCAGCGCGGCGGCGGCCGTGCCGGCGAACATGGCAATGATGTATCCCGGAACGCGTTTGGTCACCCGCGGCGTCACCAGAATCAGCACCAGCGAGAGGACCGCGAGCAGCGTCGCCGGGGCGGACCACGTCGCGGCGTGCGCCACCAGCTCCCGCATGCGGGCAAAGAACTCGCCGGGATTATGCTCCAGCCGCAGTCCGAAGAAGTCGCGAATCTGCGTGCTGGCAATCAGCACGGCGATGCCGTTGGTAAAGCCCATCACCACGGGGCGCGGGATGAACTGCACGGCCTTGCCCATGCCCGTGACGCCCATGATGACCAGCATGACGCCGGCCATCATGGTGCACAGAAACAATCCGTGGATGCCGTGCTTGGCCACGATGCCGGCGACGACGACCACGAAGGCTCCGGTCGGTCCGCCAATCTGCACCCGGCTGCCGCCCAGCAGAGAGATGAGAAAGCCCGTCACCACCGCGCAGTAAATGCCCGCCTGCGGAGTCAGTCCGCTGGCGATGGCAAAGGCCATGGCCAAAGGCAGTGCCACCAGGCCCACGGTGACGCCCGCGGCCACGTCGGCATAAAAGCTCTGGCGCGTGTAGTCCTTCAGGCAGAGGACAGACTTCGGAAGGTAGCCGTGCCAGCGGTGTTGTGAGAAATGTTGCGCAAAATCCATGACCTACTCATGATACCGCGCATGGCGCGCCGCGTCGGTGACGCGCGCATCGTGATGGCAAACTGTCGTACACTGCCGTCAGCCGCGCGCGGCATGGCACGATGCACGTGCAGCGTATTCACCACCCAGGAGCCTGAGTGAACGAGGCAAAGATTCCGCAGAACGCCGCCCAGGGCAACATGTTCAAGGACATGCTGCGCACCATCGCCCGCGTGCCGCGCGGAAGGGTCAGCACCTACGGAGACATCGCCTTCGCCGCCGGCTATCCGGGCGCGGCGCGGCAGGTGGCCTGGGCCTTGCACGGATGCGGCGCAGCCGTGCCATGGCAGCGCATCGTCGGCGCCGGAGGCAACATCCTGCTGACCGGGGAGCATGGCTTCGAGCAGCGACTGCGCCTGCAATCCGAGGGCGTCACATTCCTCGGCATGCGGGTGAACATGGCTGCGCACCGGCATAATTTCTTTCCGGAGAAAAAGAGCGCGAAACCCGCGAAGAAAAATTCACTCAAGAAACCTGCACGGAAGAAATCCGCGAAGCCTGCGGCGAAGCGTTCTTCCGCCAAAGCGAATCCGGCTTCCTCCAAAAAGAAAAGCCGCTCGCGGCGGCCTTAGATTCGCTTCAGGAAAAAACTTTCCATCGCAGCAATCGCGCTACACCAGTTGCATTCCCCACAGGTCATGCAGATGCAGCACGCCCAGCAGTTCATCCTGCGTACCCACCACCATCAGCGACGTGATCTTTTTCTGCTCCATCAGGTCCAGGGCGGCGGCGGCAAATTGTTCGGGGCCAATCGTACGGGGATTCTTCGTCATGCACTCACCGGCCGTCAGGTCCAAAAGGTCTTTGCCATAATGCTCCAGCAACCGGCGCAGGTCGCCATCGCTCACCACGCCCACCAGCCGCTCGTCTTCGGTGACGGCGGCCACGCCCAGGCCTTTGCGGCTCATCTCCAGGATGACTTCGGCCATCGCCGTTGACTTTGCCACGCGTGGAATCATTTCGCCGCCGTGCATCAGTTGACTGACCCTGGCCAGCCGCTTGCCCAGCTTGCCGCCGGGATGCAGGTTGGCGAAGTCCTCCGCGCGGAAGCCGCGCCGCTCGCTCAACTCCACGGCCAAGGCGTCACCCAGCGCGAGCATGGTCGTGGTGCTCGCCGTCGGAGCCAATCCCAGGGCGCACGCTTCTTTATCAATCGAACAGTCCAGCGCGACCTCCGCGGCCTGCGCCAGCGAGCTCGCCGGATTCCCATTCGCCGGAGCCAGGCAGTCGCCCGTCAGGCTGATCAGCGGCACGCCCAGGCGCTTCACAGTCGGCAGCAGATCCAGAATCTCCGAGGTCTCACCACTCGACGACAGGGCCAGCACCAGGTCGCCGCGCATTACCATGCCCAGGTCGCCGTGCAAGGCCTCTGCCGGATGCAGATACAGGGCCGGCGTTCCGGTGCTGGCAAAGGTTGCCGCCAGCTTGCGGCCAATCAATCCGCTCTTGCCCATTCCGGTCACCACCACGCGTCCCGTGCAGGAGAGGATCAGTTCCAACGCGCGCGCAAAATCCGCCGCCATGGGACCGGCGATGCGGTCGGCCAGGCGGTGCAAGGCCGCGGCCTCAATGCGGACAACGTTTTCTCCAGTGGTCATTCGGCTTCCGTCAGTCAGGGCTCTACCGCTGGTTATCGTACCACGCTCGAACGTACTGGCTCATCTGCCCCGGCTCATCTGCGGCGGAGTTCAACTGGGGCGGCGATCTCTCACACTTCTTAACCTTTCCGTCACGTTCGGGGCCGTACAATCATTGCGAAAACACTTCGGGAGTTTTGCCCATGGTCTCCGCTGCACGCCGCTGCCTTCTTCTGATTTCCACCCTCGTTCTTTTTGCCGCGAGCTTGTTCGCACAATCCTCCGGGCCCGCGTCCCCGGATGCCGCCGCAGCGCCGCTCTTCACCAGCACCACGCAATTTGTCACCATCCCCGTCGTGGTCACCACCAAGGACGGGCAGCACATCACGGGCCTGCCGAAGTCGGCCTTCCGCATCGAGGAGCAGGGCCATCCGCGCGACACGGCCGTCTTTGAGGAGGTCACCAGCCTGGCGCCCAGCCTGCAGGCGCGCACGGCCACGCCCGTCCAGGGCCACACCAACTTCATCTTTGGAGAGAGCAAGAACTGGCGCGTCACGGCCATCGTCCTCGACCTGGTCAACACGCCGTACATGGATCAGCAGCAGGCGCGCCGCCAGCTCATCGGCTACCTGCAGAAGTCTCTCTCACGCGAGGAGCCTACCGCGCTCTTCGGACTGGGCCGCAGCGGACTCAAGCAGCTTCATCCCTTCACCCAGGACCCGGCTGTGCTCATCGAAGCCCTGCGCAAGCTCCAGGGCGAGGTCAGCACCGATGAGATGACCGAAAGCTCCTCCTCCATCGCCACCGAGACGACCGCCTCGCTCGACAACAATTCCGTCAGCCAGTCGGCGGACATCATCAGCCAGTTCATGCAGGACTCCGCCGCCACCGAGGCCGCCTTCCAGCAGCGCAACTCCATCCGCACCACGCTCCAGGCCATGGACGAGCTCGCCCACGCCTACCAGGCCATCCCCGGACGCAAGGCGCTCATCTGGGCCAGCGCCGGCTTCCCCTTCATGCTCGACGATCCCCAGGCCTTTGCCCGCATGGGAACCGATATGCAGGAGCTGTATCAGCAGACCTGGCGCTCGCTCAACGCGGCCGGCATCAGCCTGTACACCGTGGACGTAAGCGGCCTGAAAGGCCTTGCCGGCATCACGAAGAACTTTGATGCCTCGCGCTCCACCGCTTCCATCAATCCCGGTTCCAACCGCACGCGGGCCAGCAAGCCCATGACCATCCAGTACGACAAGGACCAGCAGCGCCAGCAGAGCCTGCGCTCCTTTGCCGAAGCCACCGGAGGAGTGGCCTGCGTCAACAGCAACGATCTGGAACACTGCTTTGCCCGCGCGGTGGACGACTCGCGCTCCTACTACATGCTCGGCTACTACCTTCCGCAGGACGATCAACAGCCCGGCTGGCGCAAGCTCAAGATCAAGGTGGATGCCCCCGGTGCGCACGTCCGCGCCCGAGAGGGGTTCCTGGTCGGCCCCGCCGTCAGGGACTCGCCCCAGCAGCGCCAGCATGAGATTGCCGAGGCCCTGCAATCTTCGGTTGAGTACACCGGCATCCGCATGAACGTCCGCGAGCTGCCAACCGACCGGCAGGATCAGAAGGATGGCAAACAGCACTGCCGCTTCGCCGTCGGTATGCCCGCCCGCTCCATTACCGTGGACGCGCACAACGCCAACAATGTTGATATGGCAATCGTCGCCGTCGCCATGGACGGGCACGGCAAGGCCATTGGCGAAGGCGAAAGCCACCTCAGCGGCAAGCTCAAGCAGGAGACGGCCGACAAGATTCGCCACTCCGGAGCCGCCGTCGAGCTTGGCATAGACCTGCCTCCGGGCACGTACCAGCTTCGCTTCGCCGCCCGCGATAACCTCGGCGGAGAGCTGGGCAGCGTGGCATTTCCTTACGATGTGAAGTAGGCGGGCGAACAGGGAATAAGGAAAGCGGGAGACTTGCGCGCGGTTTTATTTTGCCGGCAGCTTGACGCCGGCGTGCCGCGCCTCTTCCTTCAGCGCTTCCATCTGTGTCTTCAAGTCGGCCAGCAGTTTCTTCTGTTCGGCAATCAGCTCCGTGACCTGCTGATTGAAGGCGATGGCCCGCTGCTCGCGAAGCGCGTACTCGGTTGAAGGGATATTATCGGGCCGGACCCAGCGGTTGATGTACCCCTTCTGGAGCTTCGCGATTTGGCTCTGCGTGGCCGCGATCTGAGTGTGGAGAGTGGCGGCGCGGCTCTTGATATCGTTCGCAATCGCATCGGGGTCTGGCTTTGCCGGGGTCTCTGTCGCGTGCTTCTGGGCGTCGCCATTCTGCGCCGGGTCGCCGGTGGCCGGGGCGTTGGTCTTTCCCGCAGGCGGGGTATCGGAATCCGGTTGCGCTCCGTTTGCGGCATCCGCCTCCGGTTGCGCGGACTCTTTCTCAATGTCGTCGTTGGTAATCACCTTTGCCGGAGGCGTCCCGCTCTGCTGTGACTTCGCACGCGCCTCCCGCGCCGCATCGCCCAGCGATTGCCCATGGCTGATGCCGCAAAGTACGAGTGCGAGCACGGCAAGCATTATCCCCGCCTGCCAAATACCATGCAGATGCCTTTGATTCGCGTTCGCATCCGCGCGCCGCGCCAGTCCTTTACCCGCCGATTTTGTCACCCATTCCATCGTGCAGACAGCAGGGAGCGACTTTACTGCCCATGCATGAGAGATTGTGGTGGTGGGCACGTTGCTCCTCCGTTTGCCGGAAGATTAGCGCCGCCGTTCGGGAAGGTCAATAGGGGTGGCATCACACAATGTACCCGTCGCCGCACGGAGGTGCAGATACCAACGTCGAGCCCCCTGTCCATCCGAAGGTCATCGGCGGAGGTTGGAGCGGTTGGTTTTGTTTTCAGTTGTTAGTTATTAGATGGATGGCTGAACGGCCTGCGCCTGGTGCGCGGCGCCGCAAAAGTTGGTGGCCTTCACTCCCAAGCCCTGGCACACGCTGGGCAGGGCCAGCAAAAACAGCAGGGGATAAATCTCGAAGTACACGCGCAGCTCCTCCACGTAGCCGTAGAGCAGGCTGCCCGCCAGCAGCGGCACGCCCACCAGCGCCAGGCTCCAGCGCAACTGCCGCGGCTTGCTGCGCCAGCCCTGCGCGCAGAACACCGCCACCACCAGCACGATGAACAAGCTCCAGGCCGCCGCCAGCGGAGCCACGCTGAAGACCCTCACGTTGTGGTCCAGCAGATGGAAGTCCAGAACGCCTCCGCGATTGTGCTGGTAGCGCAGGTTGATGGCGTAGCGGATGCCAACCCACGCCGCACCCAGCAGCGCCGCATAGACCGCAGCCCACGCCAGGCGAGTGAGGCGGGTGCCCCATCCTTCCGCCGTCTTTGGGCGGAGGGTGGGGTTGTTGACTTGCACGTCCTCAACATTCTTTTGAGTATGGTTCTCTCCCCGCAGCCACGCGTAGCCCACCCACACCGGCAGGTACAGCACGCTGGTCTCGCGGTTCACGCTGGCCACCAGGAACAGCGCGCCGAATGCCCACGCGTTTGCCGCCTCGCAGGCCAGCAGCAGCGCGGCGGAAAAGAACAATGTCGGAGGATCGTAGATGTGGCTGTAATAAGTAAACAGCGCGGGAACCATCATCAGCGCCGCCGCGCCCGCCGCCCATGCGGCCGTCTCGCTCACGGTATACACGCGACGCACCAGCTCGCGCATCAGCAGCGCAAAGCCCAGGTAGAAGCCCCAGGTCAGCGCCAGCAGCATGGCTTTTTCAAACGTGTAGCCATGCACGTAGAACTCCGTCGCGAAGCCTTTGCTCGACGCCGCCAGCATCACCTGGTAGTGGAAGAACTCTCCCGTGTGCGCGTCCAGCCAGCGGATGACGATTGGCACCAGCGCACGGCCCACAAACGGACGCACCGCCGTCCCGTTCAACATCGCCTGCAAACTCATCGTCGGATAGGCCGTCCAGCTGCTGAAGTCGGCAAACATCCGCGTCAGCAGGTAAGCCGCCCAGGCATAGGCCAGCAGCCACACCGAGCGCGGATTAGGGCCGGTCGTCATTTATTTCCGCACAATCCTGTGGATGGCCAGCAACTCTTCCAGCATCGGCTTCAGCTTGTCCAGCGGCAACGCGTTGGCGCCATCGCTCTTCGCCTTCGCCGGGTTGTCGTGCACTTCCATGAAGATTCCGTCTATGCCCGCCGCAACGGCCGCGCGGCTCAGCAGGGGAATGAACTGTGGCTGGCCGCCGGATTGCGCTCCCTGGCTGGGCAGCTGCACGCTGTGCGTCGCGTCAAACACCACCGGAGCGTATTCGCGCATGATGGCCAGCGAGCGCATGTCCACCACCAGGTTGTGATAGCCAAAGCTGGCGCCGCGCTCGGTCAGGCTCACGTTCTGGTTGCCGCTCTCGCGAATCTTCTCCACGGCGTGGCGCATATCCTGCGGAGCCACGAACTGACCCTTCTTCACGTTCACCGCGCGCCCGGTCTTTGCGGCCGCCACCAGCAGGTCGGTCTGCCGGCACAGGAACGCGGGAATCTGCAGCACGTCCACCACTTCGCCGGCCGCCGTGGCCTGCGCCGCCTCGTGCACGTCGGTCAGCACCGGAACCTTCACCTCGTCGCGCACGCGGGCCAAAATGCGCAGACCTTCTTTGATCCCTGGTCCGCGATAGCTGCTGATGGAGGTGCGATTGGCCTTGTCGTAGCTCGCCTTGAAGATGTACGGCACGCCAAGCTCGCGGCAGATGGCCGCAATGCTGGTGGCCATGAAGAGCGCGTGCTCTTCGCTTTCAATCACGCAGGGGCCGGCGATCAGGAAGAGTTCGGGCCCGCCGATTTCAATGTTCTGGACGTGAAAAGTCATGCGCCGATTATACGTATCCTGCCCGCGCCCGCACAGTTTTTGACGCACGGCCATGGTCTTTGCCCCCGACTTTTTCCGGCAACTTTGCCCATCAACGCAGCCTGGTGTAAGCTATCGGTTCTCACGCAACACCGCCCAGGAGGGGAACCGACATGAAGGGAAGCGCAAAAGTCATCGCCGCACTGAACGAGGCTCTGCAGGAAGAGCTCATGGCCATCAACCAGTATTTCCTCCACGCCGAAATGTGCGAGAACTGGAAGTACGAGGCGCTTGCCAAGTTCATCAAGAAGCAGTCCATTGACGAGATGAAGCACGCCGAAAAGCTCATCGAGCGCATCCTATTTCTCGATGGCTCGCCCAGCGTCACCGGCCCGGCGCATCTCAGCGTCGGCAAAACGGTCAAGGAGCAGCTCGCCAACGATCTCAAGCTCGAGTGCGACGCCGTCAAGATGTACAACCGCTTCGTGCAGCTCTCTCGCGACGAGGGCGATAACGCCAGCGCCGAGCTCTTCAACACGCTGCTCAAGGACGAAGAAGAGCATGCCGACTGGCTGGAGGCGCAGGGTCACCTCATCGAAGAAATCGGTTACGAGCGCTACCTGTCCCGGCAGATGGGCGAGGACTAAGCGCTCACCGGATACGACTTACGCTGCAAACGAAAGAGGCCCCAGTCGCGGGCCTCTTTTATATTTTGCACTTGTTGAGTTCAAGTGTCGTATCGCAAATCGGGTGCCCCATTCAAGCCGGGTGCCCTCATCCTTCCGCCTTCTTTTGGCGGAGGGTGGGGTAGTTGTCTTTGCTCGCGTTCTTCAGTTTGAGACCTTGGCGGGTGCCCCATTCTAGCCGTTGTTGCTAGGGTGGGGCAGTTGTTCTTGTTCTTGATCTCAACTTTGAAACCCGGGTGCCCCATTCAAGCCCTAATTTGGCTTGAGTGGGGTAGTTGCTTTTGCTCCTGATCTCAACTTTGAAACCTTGAAACCCTACCCCTTGCGAAACGTCAGCGAGTACAGCTTGCCGCGGTTCACCGTGCGCAGGCGGGCTTCGGTCGCATTCTCGGGCAGCAAGGCCATCGGCGACTCCACCTTCTCCCGGCGGTTCTGGAAGAAGCGCTTCACAAACGGCATCCGCTCGTAGACGTCGGTCACGGCCTCCTCCGTCTCGTCGCTGACCAAGAGTTTTGTGCCGGGCCTCGCCACCCTTAGCATCTCTGCAAGGGCCTTTCGCCGGTCGCTGAAAAAGTTGATGCCGCCCACGTGGAAGACCAGGTCGAAGCTGTCATCGCGAAAAGGCAAGCGCTCGGCCTCGCCCTGGTACAAGGTCGCATCGCGATGCTGGCGCCGAAGATTTCTCCGGCAGGCCTTCAGCATACCCAGCGAAAGGTCCAGCCCGTGCACTTCGGCATCCGTGGGCAGCATACGCAGGTTCGCGCCCGTGCCAATGCTCACCTCCAGCACCTTCATGTGCGGCTTCACTTCCAACTCTTCGGCCAAATAGGCGCGAATGTCGCGCTTGGTCACCCACTGGTAGGCCGACTCGGCAAAGTCGTAGATGGGCGCCAGCCGGTCGTACATCTTCTGATATTTGCGGTTCAGCTTCTCCGGCTCCGGGGCGAAGACGGGAATCCCCTCGCGCAGCTCGTAGCTTGCCCCGGGAGAAAGTAAAACCCCGCCGCGCAGCTCCAGTGGAGCGCGCGTTACGGGGGCGCACAGCAGGGTCAAATCCAGGGTCGCGATAGCGCCCTCCAGAGGGGCGACGTCATTGTAGCCGTACACAGCAACCTGCACGCATCAGGAGAAGAGCCGCTTGCCGGGTGCCCCATTCAAGCCCTTATTTGGCTTGAGTGGGGTAGTTGCCCTTGCTCTTGATCTCAACCTTGAAACTTTGAAACCTGTGAAACTTTGAAACCTGCTCCTAGTGCTTGCCGGGTGCCCCATTCAAGCCCTTATTTGGCTTGAGTGGGGTAGTTGCCCTTGCTCTTGATCTCAACTTTGAAACTTTGAAACCTTGAAACCTTGAAACTTTGAAACCTGCTGCTAATGCTTGCCCGCACCCTCCGGACGCAGGAACTGCTCCGTCGCCGGACTGGCTTCGGCCAGCCGCTTTGCCCTGTGCTCGTAGCTGGCGTGGATGAAGCTCTTGAACAGCGGATGCGGCTCCAGGGGCTTTGACTTGAACTCGGGATGGAACTGGCAGCCGAGGAAGTAAGGATGCCCCGGGATCTCCACGATCTCCACGTACGTACCATCCGGAGAGTTGCCGGTAATGCGCAGGCCGGCCGCGGTCAGCGTCTCCTCGTACTCGCGGTTGAACTCGTAGCGATGGCGATGGCGCTCGCTGATCTCCGTCGAGCCATAGGCTTTTGCGGCCTCGCTGCCCGGCTCAAGATGGCAGTCCCACGCGCCCAATCGCATCGTTCCGCCCAGCTCTTCCACGCCGCGCAGTTCGCGCAGCTTGTAGATGACGCGGTGCGGCGTCGCCGGATCGAACTCGCTGGAGTTGGCATCTTCCAGTCCGCAGACGTTGCGCGCGTACTCGATGCACGCCGTCTGCATGCCCAAACAGATACCGAAGTACGGAACGTTGTGCTCGCGCGCGTAGCGGATGCCGTTCAACATGCCGGCAATGCCGCGCTTGCCAAATCCGCCGGGGACGAGAATGCCGTCAAAGCCTTTCAACTGAGGCTCATAGCCGCGGTCGTCCTTGTCCTTCGTCTCCAACCCTTCGGCTTCAATCCACTGCAGGTTCAGCTTCAGGTTGTAGTGCAGGGCGGCGTGTACCAGCGCTTCTTTCAAGGACTTATAGCTGTCCTCGTACTCCACATACTTGCCCACCACGCCAATCAGCACTTCGTCTTTCGGGTTGTAGGCACGGTGAACGAGGCTCTCCCAGGCCGACATGTCGCGGTCTTTGGCCTCTATTCTCAAATACTTGAGCACCAGCTCGTCCACACCTTCGTGGGCAAAGGCCAACGGACATTCGTAGATGCTGGCCACGTCGCGGGCGGTAATGACGGCCTTCTCTTCCACGTTGCAAAATAAGGCGATCTTGCCCTTCATCTCCTGCGGCAGGAAGCGGTCGGTGCGGCACAAAAGGATGTCCGGCTGAATGCCGATGCTGAGCAACTCCTTTACGCTGTGCTGGGTAGGCTTGGTCTTCAGCTCTCCGGCGGCGGCAATGTAGGGCACCAGCGTGACGTGTACAAACAGAGTGTTTTCGCGGCCTAACTCCTGCCGCATCTGGCGGATAGCTTCCAGGAAGGGCAGCGATTCGATGTCGCCCACGGTGCCGCCCACTTCGCAGATGACCACGTCCACGTCATGCGCCACCTTCTTCATGGCGGCCTTTATCTCGTTGGTAACGTGGGGGATGACCTGCACGGTCTTGCCCAGGTAGTCGCCGCGGCGCTCCTTGGCGATGATCTGCTCGTAGATGCGGCCCGTGGTCAGGTTGTTGTCGCGGGTCAAGCGGGCGTGGGTAAAGCGCTCATAATGCCCAAGGTCGAGATCGGTTTCCGCGCCATCGTCGGTGACGAAGACCTCGCCATGCTGGAAGGGCGACATGGTGCCGGGATCCACGTTGAGATAGGGGTCGAACTTCTGCAGGTTGACCCGGAGGCCGCGGCTTTCCAAAAGACAGCCAATGCTGGCCGCCGCCAGGCCCTTGCCCAGTGAGGACACAACTCCGCCGGTCACAAAGATGTACTTTGCAGACATTTCGACCTCGCTTTGAATTTGTAATCTGATTGGTTGGTACGGTAGGGGTGCACAATCAATTCTGTACGAATTCGGGCGGCGGGGCAAGGCGCGGAGGGGAAGTTTTGCGGAAAAGTTTTTTCCGCCGGGCGGAGATGCGGGATGGAGCGCAGGCGGCGGTGATATCTTTTTAGGTGATTGCGGTGATAGGGCTGTGGATGGGACTTGGAATGAAGCTGTGGATGAGGCCGAGTGTGATGCTTGAGGGGACGCGGGTTATGTCGCGAATGGCAAAGGGTTTGGCCGTGCTGGCGGCCCTGTGGATTCTGCTCGGAGCCACGGCCCTGGGGCAGACGTCGCAGCGGCTGATTCTGACCGACGGCAGTTTCCAGTCGGTGAACGAATTCCACAAGCAGGGCGACCGCGTGCGCTATTTGAGCGCCGAACGCGGCGAGTGGGAGGAGCTTCCCACGGCGCTGGTGGACTGGAAGGCGACAGACGAGTGGAACTCCGCGGCACAGCGCGGCGGCGACGATGAGGAACTGAAGCAGGTGACGGCCGAGGAGGTGGCGGCGCGCAAGGAGGCGATGAAGAACACTCCGCTGGTGGCGCCCGATATGCGGCTGCCGGCCGAGGGCGGCGTGTTTCTGTTTGAAGATGTCGGCGGACGGCCCGCGCTGCACAAGGTGCCGACCGAGCATCTCAGCGCCGAATCCAAGACCGGCAGCAATATGTTGCGCCATGCGGTGAATCCCTTTGCCAGCGTCCTGCTGACGCTGGAGCTGAAGGGTGTGGCGGCAAAGACGCGCGTGCGTCCACAGGGCCTGGTGCTGTACGTGGACGTGGACGACGAGACGGGCACGGTGCCTGGAGAGCGCTATCGCATCGTAAGGCTGGCGGCGGACAAGGGCCGAAACTTGCGCGTGGTGGGGCGCGACAAGGTGAGCATGAAGGGCAACGAGCAGGCCAGCTACCAGATGGTGAAGACCAGGGCGGAACACTTCAGCGGCGACTGGTGGAAGGTGGTTCCCGTGGAGGCGCTGGCGCCGGGCGAGTACGCAGTGGTGATTGAGAGCGACAGCCAGGAGACGAACGAGGACGTTTGGGACTTTGGGGTGGAGAGGTAGGCGAGGTTGTGGAGGTTTCGGAGGTGTCGGAGGTTTCAGAGGTTAAGGGCAAGGGCAAAGGCACCGTCAACTACCCGGAGTTGTCGAGATGATATTTCGTACAAATATGGCTGTTGCTTGCCCAGCTTGTTCTCGCCCAGTAGAGGTGTCGAAGTCAGTCTTTCGTTCCGACTTTCATTGCGAGCATTGTAGTGCACTACTATCGGCATCACAGCTATACACACGCGTGCTAGTTCTGATTAGCATCCTTATTGGATATTTTCTCGCGTGGGAGATAGGAAAATTCGGTTCGCGGTCCTGTTTTCTTAATGTTCCGTGGGGGTTCTATCTGCTTTGGGCGCCCATAGCGTTCGTAGCTTTGATGTTGCTAGTTCGTGTTGCTCCGTATCTGTTTAAGCCAACTATCGTACTCCGGCAGAATGTTGCCAGCCATCTAACGATGATGAATTTGAGTATCCCAGCCGAGAAATCGCGAAATCATAACGATTGTCCCAAGTGATATTCAGGTAATTCGCTGGACCGCTGCTTCCCACCTTAGCCGCAATAGAGGCGGCGAAGGTGGGGCACCCGGCAAGATCAACTACCCCACCCTCCGCCAACTTCGTGCGGAAGGGGAGGGCACCCGCTTCGTGTAGGTGACCTTGAATGGGTTCAGTGGTGCCAGCGGTACGTGGGTCCTTCGCTTCGCTCAGGATGACACGATAAAGAACAAAGACAAATTCAAAAACAATGACAAATTCAAGGGCAAGATCAACTACCCCACTCAAGCCAACAGAGGGCTTGAATGGGGCACCCGGCAACATCCCCACCCTCCGCCAAAGGAAGGCGGAAGGGTAGGGCACCCGGCTCAATATCAACTCTAGAGTTTGAACAGAGCCGTCTCTGTGCTACCCCAACGAATCGAAACCTGTCTAGCCTGCCTCCTGCAGGGGAGTGGCGTTGTGCCAGGCGCTGATCAAATTAAATGCCGCGCTTGTGAGAAGGATGGTGGCCGCTCCGAGGGCTGCCGCCGCCGGCATGTTGCTGCGCGTAAAAGCCACGGGCGTGGACGCCGACCAGATGAGGAGCAGCGTTCCGGTGACGTAGTGCGGGAAGTGGCGGAAGAGCCGCGCCAGCGGAAAAAGGTGCGCGCCGACGATGGCGGCGATGGCCGGGACGATGAACTCCGGGTGCTGGAGCAGGTTGCAGAGCACCACCGCGAGAAAGATGGCGCCCCACTGGGCTGCGTTGACCAGGTGAAAGATGCGGGCGGCGCGGCGCTCCTGTTCATCATCCTGCGCGGCGGGCTGGGCCGGAGGCAGGCGGCGCAGCAGCAGGATGGCGGGCAGGATGAGCGCCACCAGCGGCAAGGCGAGCGAAAAGACGAGCAGCGGAATGGTGAGCAGATGCAGGGCGCTGAAGCCGGTGCAGAGCCAGAGGGCTCCGAAGCCGGAGAAGAAGAGGACACCGGTGGCGCGTCCGGAGATGGCGTCGCGGGAATTCGTATGCGGGCTGGGCATGGAGCTTGGATGCCCGGGCGTGCGCGGCGGCGCAGGAAATTATCGCCGGAGAGAGTTTATACAGGTTTGGGAGAGTAAGAGAAATCAACTACCCCATCCTTCGCCAAATGAGGGCGAAAGGGTAGGGCACCCGCTTCAAGTAAGTGACCTCGAATGGTTGCCGTGGTGTCAGCAAGACGTGGGTCCTTCGCTTCGCTCAGGATGACACTATAAGAACAAAGACAAATTCAAAAACAAAGACAAATTCAAAAACAAAGACAAATTCAAAAGCAAGAGCAACTACCCCACTCAAGCCAACAGAGGGCTTGAATGGGGCACCCGCGAAAGGGTAGGGCACCTGCGTAATTCAACGAAAAATGGATGCCTACGTGGTGGGGCCGATGCCGAAAACGGCGATGGCGTCACGCGTGGTGTTCTTGACCGTGTACATCATCTCGTCGGCGCAGCGGATGAGGTCATGCGCATTCTTGGCGTCGTCCGGGAAGCCGCTGACGCCGAGCGAGGCGCGCACGCTGATGTCGAGTCCATCGCCGAGGTGGAAGCGCGTGTTGCGCAGCAGGTCGAGCAGGCGGCGCGCGACCACCATGGCAGAGTGTTTGCTGGTCTGCGGCAACAGCACCACGAACTCATCGCCACCGTAGCGGAAGGCGTAGTCAATCAGGCGCAGGCGGCTTTTGATGGTGACGCCGATTTCGTAGAGCAGGCGGCTGCCGACCAGGTGTCCATAGGTATCGTTGACCAGCTTGAAGCGGTCGAGGTCGAGGAAGAGGACGCTGAACTCGTAGCTGAAGCGCGAGGAGCGGTGGATTTCGCTCTCGATGGTGCTGTATAGATGGCGCGCGTTGTAGAGTCCGGTGCAGTCGTCGGTGATGGTGAGTTCCTGGATCTTTTCCACCGAGCGGGCGTTGTCAATGGCGATGGCGGCGTAGTCGGCCAGGGCCTGCAGCAGCATGAACTGGTCGCGGCCGAAGGTCGTCATGTCCACGTTAATGAGTTGGATGACGCCGAAGATGCGGTTCTTGCTGGAGAGCGGCACGCAGAGAATGCTCTTGGTCTTCCACTGCGTCACTTCATCTACGCGCGGAGTGAAGCGCGCGTCCTTGGTGACGTCCGGCACGACCAGGGGCTCGCCATGCTGGGCGACCCATCCGGCGATGCCTTCGCCGATCTTGAGGCGGACGGACTTGAGCGTGTCACTGGCTTCGCCGACGGCGATGGCGAAGTAGAGCTCGTGATGCTCCTCGTCGGTCATCAGCAGCGACCAGTTGTCGGGACGGAAGTAGGCTGCCACCTTCTCCATGATGGTCTGGAGGATGGAGTCGAGATTCAACGATGACGTCAGAGCCTTGGCGACGTCGTGCAGAATGGCGAGTTCGTTGCGGTGCTGGCTCTGTTCGCCTGAAACCTGCGGCTGATTCATCTACAGACCGTTCCTGAGGATGCTGCGCGGTTAAGTTGCAATCAAGGCTGCATTATAGCTTGAGACTCGGGCGTTGCAGTAGTCGGAAGTCCGCACGAGAGTAACCGAAGTTGGTCACCGCTTCAAATGGGCGGCGGGAAGCGGAAGAATGCCGGAAAAAGGCGCGTTCTGTTTGACTTAGCTCGCATGGGTTTCTATGATGAGCCAGTGGCGCAGGCGTAATCCCCCGGGGGCAGCCAGAGGCCGTGGCACATCCCGGCAGGCGGTATGCGTGCGGCGCAGGAAGTCCACACACGGGGGCGGGAGTGGCAACATTCGGTCAAAAGCTGCGGCAGGCAAGGGAAGCCAAGAACATCACGCTGGCTGAAATTTCCGCAACTACCAAGATCAGCACTCGCGCGTTGCAGGCCCTGGAATGGGAACGCTTCGAACAACTCCCTGGCGGCATCTTTAATAAAGGATTCGTGAGGGCCTACGCGCGCTGCGTCGGGCTGAACGAGGATGAGACCGTGGCCGCCTACCTGGAGGCCAGCAAAGCCTCGTCTCAGGAGACCGACCTGAAGGCCCTGGCGGCACAGGTGGAGGCCAGCCGTCCGAGGAACCGGATGGGGTTGCCGGGAGCGGCGACCGTGGTGGCCGTACTGGCCGTTGTGGTGGCCCTGGCCATGGGCGGATTGTGGCTGCGAGAGCATCGGAAAGAGGCTCGCGAGGCCGCCGCCGGACAGGCTCAGAAGGAGGCCGCTGCCCAGGCCGAAGCCAATCGCGCAGCGCTGGCCAAGTGGAATGAGATGAACGCGGCAAAGAACTCGGCGTTAACGGCCACGGCTGCCGCGACGACCGATGCAGGCGCCACGCCGGTTCCCGATGCGGCCACGGCTGCGAAGGATACTGCGGCGCAGAAGACGGCGGCCGCACCGGCTGTGACAGCTCCGGCGAGCACAGAAGGAATCGAGATTGTGGTGAAGGCCAACTCGCGGGCGTGGGTCAGCGTGCTGCGCGACGACCATTCGGCGGAGACCATCACCCTGGACCCGAAAGATCCTGAGATCGCCAGCCGCACCTTCAAGGCGAAGGATCGCGTGAAGCTGATCCTGGGCAACTCCGGTGGGGTGAGCGTGACGTGGAATGGAAAGCCCGTGACCGACCTGGGGAAAAGGGGCGAGCGCAGCACGATTACGTTTACTCCAAAGGGCATGCAGAAGGATTAGCCGCGAGAGAGTTTTGCCAGACGAGGGCTGCCTGTGGGCGGTCCTTTTCATTTTGCGTGGAGTGGTTCTCGCGGAGCGTCGAATGCACCGCTTCATCAAGCAGCAGTCGTGTTTTCACCCCCCGGAGAGGAACCTTTTGGTAACCAAGCTTTGGTACTTAAGGCGGTCCACGCCTGCGAGAAAATCCTGACGCGTGATGACCCGCCGCACCTTACTTATGGAGAACCGCTGAGTGGCCAAGTCCGTCCGCAAACGGCGCCTTCGCCGGCGTGGAGTGCAGATGTTGCGGCAGGGACTGGGTTTAGGCCGCCAGGACGGATGAGCGGTGAGAACGTCCATGACAAAGGTGACTCCGGCGATGCGCATGGATGGCTTCCAATTTACCGGGGTGACGCGATTCCAGAGGTGGAGAGTTGGGCCGAAGGTACCCGGGGTCAAGCGGCACCAAGGTTTTGCCAGGGGTACACGTGTACCCGCGGAGACACTTTGGTAATTTTGTGATCTGCTGGGGCGGACGTATGCTTTTCTACGTGAACTCCCAAACGTTGCGCCCCGATACCGTGAACGAAAACGCACCCAGCGGCGTGCACGAGCTGCGGGGCGCCGTGCGCTTCCCCCTGCATCTCAGCGTGAACATGGAAGAGCATCCCGGCGACCAGGCCGAGACGCGTGACATCTCCGCCGCGGGCGTGCTGCTGCACTGCCACGAGGAGTACCCGGTGGGCTCGACGATCCACTTCAGAATCGTGATGCCGGGGCAGTCCATGGGCGCCGACCACGACGTGCAGGTGGAGTGCACGGGGCGCGTGGTGCGTTCGACTCCCGAGGGAGACAAGGTGGCGGTGGCGGCCATCATTGACGAGTACCGCATTACCCGATAACCTAAGCGCATCCGTAAATGTCTCAGAAAGAGATTGGATGCCATCGATGGCGACGCACAAGGCCAACCTGCAGTCGCAACCTGAAGAAGCTCAAGTTGAAAACGCCATCCGCGTGATCATCGCGGACAGCGAACCCATCTTCCGCGTGGGCGTGCGCAAAATTGTCGCCGTGGAAGACGACATCCGCATTGTGGCGCAGGTGGAAAACGTGGAGAGCGCGCTGAGCAGCGTGGCCCGCTTTGAGGCCGACGTGATGCTGTATGAGAGCGGCCTGGGTTCGAACGCGGGCGAGGTCATCAGCAGCATTCTTGCCGTGGCTCCGACGCTGAAGGTTGTGCTGGTAACGGTGCAGCAGACCGAGGAAGAGACGGTGGAGTTGCTGCGGCGTGGCGCCACCGGCATTGTGAGCCGCTCGATTGCGCCGGATCTGCTGATCCGGTGCATCCGCAAGGTGGCCGCCGGTGAGACCTGGCTGGACAACCAGGGCGTGAACTGGGTGATTGAAGCCTATCGCGCGCAGGCTACGCAACTGACCGGGCCGCGCAACCGCGTGCGGCTGAGCAACAAGGAGTTGCAGATCATCTCCGGCGTGACCCAGGGGCTGCGCAACAAGGACATTGCCAAGGACGTGGGCACGACCGAGCAGGTGGTGAAGAACTATCTGCGCAAGGTGTATGACAAACTTGGCGTCAGCGACCGCCTGGAACTGGCACTGTACTGCATGCATCACAAGCTTCTGGAGAACTACCAGAAGGCGGAAGACGGCTCGGCAGAAAGCGCGGACGGCGATCCGGCAGCGCTTGAGGCGTAAAGCCCAATCCGCGGCGCTCGCACGAGGTTTCCACAGGCAAGGGCGCAGCCGGCCTCCAGCATTCCCCCGGCGTACGATACAATGAAAAAGGTTCGTGCAACGCGGACCGTGGCGGAGTGTGCGGAGAGGTGGCCGAGTGGCTGAAGGCGCACGCTTGGAAAGCGTGTTTAGGGGAAACTCTAACGTGGGTTCGAATCCCACCCTCTCCGCCAGCAATGCTCCCCAGAATCAAATGCTCGCATCCCCAAGAGCGGGCTTTAGAGGTTTTGTAATCCCCCGGAAATAAGCCCCAATGAGCGCTGCAGCGGCCCGAAGATTGTGGGTCCGGGCTCGACACGCTTCTGATCGTTCATCCCTTCAACCGCGAACGCTGGCCGCTTCCCCTCAAGGCACAAAAAACGGGGCAACCCGGAGGCTGCCCCATCTGCTGAAATAGCCAGGATGAAAGAAGTTGCCTAGAACTCGTAATGCACTCCCATGGTCACGTTGTTGGCGTGGAAGTTGCGAGGCGCGGTGAAGCCGTAAGCCGGCCCGCTCATCGCGGTATTCGCCAGCGTGCTGCAAAGCACTACCGGAGCCGGGGTAGTCAGCGTCGGGAGCGTGGTGCTGGCATTGCAATACTGCGCTCCGGAGCGGCCGCCTTCGCCGTAGCCGAAGTAGTTGTACTCGCCATTCCAGACCAGGTTCTTCTGCATGGCATAGGACAGCTTCACAAAAGGCGACTGGTAGCTGGAGACCAGCGTTCCGTTCACATCGCGCGGATCGCTGAAGAAGCGGCTGCCGTCCACCGAGCTGAGGCGGTAGCCGATGTTGGCGTGGAACTTCACATTCGGCGAGAGAGTCACGGCCACGGACGCGTACTGCGTGGGAGCGTCCATGAAGTCCTTCGCCGGACCAAACGTATAGGGAGTTCCGGAGCCCGAGCGCGGAGCCGGAGACGGGCAAGCCACGCCGGTGGGCGTAGCGGCACCGGGAATGCTGGTGCTGGAGGCCTGGCCCAGGAAGCAGATGTTGGTGGCCGTGTACACGTCGCTGTAGGCATAGCTGACGCTGAGGCCGTAGTGCTCGCTCGGCGCCAGGTCGGCATTGAAGCTCGCCGTGCGGCTGTGGTCCACGTGCTGGAGCGGGCCATCCACCGGCGTTGTGCCTGTGTTGTTGGTGTTGTTGTGGCGTTCCAGGTCGCTGTACGCGCCGGAGATGGTTGCCCAGGTCTTCGGCTTATACGTGGTATGAACCCTGTAGCGCTGAAGCTGTCGCGGTGCCACCGGAGTGAAAACATTGTCGGCGTACTGAATCTCCGCCGATGCGTTCACCTTCCAGTTTTTCGCCGGCCGCACGGCCACGCCCAGCACTCCGCCGTTTTCGTTGATGGTGAAGTTGGTCAGCCCGGACAGATATCCCGTGGTGTTCGCGGCACCTTGGCCGATGGTGTGCTGCTGGTAGTGATAGGTGAAGGTGAAGGTGGTGCGGTCCGTTGCGTCGTACTGCGCGGTCACGTTGTTGGTGATGAACTTCTGGCCGAAGTAGTCATACTGCGGTATTTGGACGCTCGGACTGCCTTCCAAAGTTGAGGTTGCCTTGTTTGTGGCCGGGTTGAGCGGAGTGTTGATCACCGTGGTGGTCAACACCGTGCTGTTGATGCTCGGGGTCGCGGCCGCCACCGTGGTCGCACTGGTGATGTTGGCAACTCCCGGCTGGTGCACGTTCGAGTAGTCTATTTGCTCGGAGACGCTGAACTTCTTCAAGACCTGCCAGGTGACGCCGTAGTCGGTGGCGATGGCTTCCCGCTTGGCGCTGGCCGTGCCGGTATAGGTGATCTCGCGGGTCTTTGCCGCCAGCCCCTGGAAGTCGTCGTAGTAGTTCGGCAGAGTCAGGTTCGCGTAGGTGTAGCGGACGTTGCCGTTCATTGTGACGTTCTTGATGCTGGAACTTTGCAGGCGGAAGATTTCAGTGGGATAGAGAATGCGCGTCGGCTCGGTTCGCGTGTAGCTGGTAAGCACGTTACAAGCCGGATCAACGATGGGCAGGCCGTTGGGACCCTGCGCCGGATAGATGGACGCGGAGCCGACGCCGGCGTTGCAGGTGATGGCGACCGGCTTGTTGATCGGATTGTCGTAGTTCTGCAATATCGCGACCTTTTCTCCGTTTGCCTCCTGCAGGTTCATATACTGGGGCGCCATGCCGAACGTGGAATCGCCCTTGTAGTGAGTGATCTGCTCTTCATAGGTCAACTGGGTGCGCGGCACGAGCTTCCACACTACCGCGGCCGTCCAGTCATCCGTGCTGTTGCGCTGATTCTCCTGGAGCAGCATGTCGTAGGAACCGCCCAACTGATAACCGCTGGGCGTCAGGCTGGGACCCTGGAAGACGTTCTGCGAGTATCCGAAGCGCAGGCTCACCTTCGACAGCGGGAACAGGTTCAGTTTGGTGTCCGTCATGCGCCGCACCGTGTTGTACAGGAACGGCGAATCCGTTACCTGCGGCCACGCGTAGGTGCCCGTCGGCGCCGCGGCGGGACCGATGGGAAGCGACAGTCCGGGGGGAAGGTTCGGATTGCCCAGCAGGTTGTAGTCGAAGAACTGCCGGTCGCGGCGGAACAAGCCGGAGAAGTCGTAGAGCTTGCCCCTGGAAAACTCCATTTTGACGATGCTGTTGGGATCGCCGCCGATGCCGCCGGCAAAGGCCTTCAGGTGATCGAAGAGGGTGTGCTTCGTATTCGGAAGCGCACGCAGTTCAAACGTCTCGCCCAACAGGCGCGGACCGGACTGCTGATTGACCAGGGTGTCGTACATGGCCTGGCTGCCGTCCACGTTGACGACACGTCCACCCAGGTCAATGGATTCATGAAGCGTGTAGCCCTCCGGCGCGGTCTGGTGAGAAACCGTAAACTGCGCGACGGCAGTACACGGCGTCAAGCTCAATATGGCTGCGGTCAGGCCCACAACGGCCGCCGCAAGAGAACGCTTTGTGTTTGACATAAATGAAAGCCTCACTAAGAACATGGCCCGCGGGATCTCGATCCCTGCGCGCGCAATCGAAATGTGGCCGCACCACGGATGGTTCCAGCCCGGCGCGGCCTGATCTATGGCCTACCGGAGGAACGCCGCATTCATGTTCGAGCCATGGATGTAGGTATGGCAGTTCGTGCAGGTGACGGCATCCGATGACCCCGCGCCCATTCCGTGCACCGTGTTGGCGGCTACACCGCTATGGCACTGGTTGCAGAGCGGATTGATGGCCGGCATGTTCAACATGCGGGCGTTCTGGGAGCCGTGCGGCGTGTGGCACCCGAGGCAACCTTCGGCCTTGACCGCGGCATGTTCGTAGACGAACGGTCCGCGAACCTCGGTGTGGCACTTGGTGCAGATGGCGTTCTGGTCGGCCGTGGACTTCACGCTGTTGGCGCCGAAGGTGCCGTGCGCGTCATGGCAATCGCTGCACTGGATCAGGCCTTCCTGCACCTTGTGGTGAAACGGCATATTGAACGCCGGCTTGGTTTCCGCGTGGCACTGGAAGCAGAGTCCGGGCTCGGAAGCCTTCAGCAGTTTCTCTTCCTTACCCTTGTGGACGCTGTGGCAGCCGATGCAACTGACGTTGGCCTTGGCGTGCGGCGAGCGGTCAAAGTTCGGATGCGCTCCGGCGTGGCAGCTCTGGCACTTGGCGTCAACTTCTTTGGCCGAGTGCTTGGCGGGGTTGAAGATCTTGCTTATGTCGCCGCCGCCCTCCACATGCGCCTGGCCCGCGCCGTGGCAGCTTTCGCAGGTTACGCCGGCAGCGGCGCCATGCGTCAGGGTCAGCTTGCTGTGAGGGTTGTCTCCAAAGTTCTTCGCGATGTCGTCGTGGCACCCTTTACAGGTTTCCGCGCCGACAAAAGATGCCTGATCCGCCTTAGTTGTACCCTGTTTGGAAGCTGCGAAAGCTCCTGCCGACAGGAACAGACAGAGCGCCAGGGGGATTGTTATGAAAGTCTTCTTGCCCTTTACTTTCAAATGCATTTCGATACTCCTCGCCCTACGATGTGACTGATCTATCTAGTGATCGTCAAAACTTATCCCATGCGCTTCAGCAATTGAGCGATATTCAGGCGTGCGTCATCCTCCGCATGCCGGTTTTGGAATCATTCCCGTTCCCAAACGTGCGAGGGTGGCAATCGAATGCCGCTTGATCGCGGCCGCGAATCAGGCCAGTGGATGCTCTAGACGACTAGCTGGGCAACTGCTCTTCGCAGTCGGATGGTGATGGCAGGACAGGTGTCAGGCTGCGTGGGGCAGGCAATTGCATTGGCGGGAATGTGGTCGGACTGAGGATGCGGACGAGCCGGCGATCAGTGCTCGATGTGGAACAAAGGGTGAGTGACGACTTCCGCGAGGATAAGAATCAAGGTGGCAATCGAGGTGGCCAGCTGTATCCATTGGCTGCGGCGCTGGCCGGAAGTCAGTGGCTGGATTCTCCACTGCGCCGCCGGATTGCGGCGGATGCGACGCTCGTTCCAAAGCAGAAGCAGGTTGAGCACTGCGAGAAGTCCAGCAATCGCCAGGATGGGGATTCGCAGCGCGTCACGGTGAAAGCCCTGCGCGGGACCAACTGCGCCGGCCGCCAGCAGCGACGTCATGCCAAGCGCTACGCGCACGCCGCTGAGCGCCACGGCCGCGACGCAGATGGCCTGCACGGCAGCCAGCACAAATGAAGCACATCCAATCCATGCGCCGCGCAATGATCCCATGCTTACCCTCCGGCCTGCATTGTATCCCGCTTTGTTATCCGCCACCCTCCAGCGTATCCATGGACTGCTGGAGGCGCTTGTGCAGGCGTTCGCCAAAGCCTACCGGGACCTCAAAGGTTCGCGCATCGCCCACCAGCACCAGCAGGTTGCGCGTGGAGTCCAACACCGCCGAGCAGTAGCGGCAATGGGCGAGGTGGCGCTCGATCTCCTGGCGCAGCTCCGGGCTCACCGTGCCGTCAATGTAGCCGGAGACCTGCTCCCAGATATGTTTGCACTGCATGCTTCTCATCGGCCACCTGCCTTCCTGTTGAGCCATCCCAAGAACCCCGTTTGCCGTGGAGCGAGTTGCGGCGCCAGCAGCTTCTGCATCGCCATGCGCGCGCGGTGCAGACGCACCTTGGCCAGGGCCTCGCTGCATCCGGCAGCCTCGGCGGCTTCCACCGTGGTGAGGCCGCGCACGTCGCGCAGGATGATCATCTCGCGATGCTCGGGCGGAATCTGCGCCATCGCCTGCTGCAACTGCCTTCGCAACTCCTGCCGCTCCAGTTCCTCGCTGGGAATATAGCGCCAGTCGGCGAGCACCGAGGGAGTGTAGTCGCCCTCTTCGTCGCCATCGGAGAGAGAGTCCAGTTTTTCTCCGGCATGTTTCCGCAGTCGCCCGCGCGCCTCGTTCAGGGTAATGGACATCAGCCAGGTGCTGAACTTGCTCTCTCCGCGGAAGGAAGCCAGGGCCTTGAAGGCCTTGATCACCGCCTCCTGCGCCGCATCCTCGGCATCCTCCTGCTGTTGCAGCATTCCATAGGCGGCAAGATACAGGCCGCGCTCGTAGGGGCGAATCAGCTCGTGGAAGAGCTCGCGTTCGCCGCCGAGGATGCGTGCAATGATGGCGGCCTCGCCTGCGGAGTGCTCCGCCGCCGCGTTCGTCGCCTCAAGCCCGCTCTGCTGGTCCATCTTCACCAGGCTGTCTCCCGCCCATCGGCCAAGGTTCTCATTAAGTTGCAGACGCCTGACGGTTCGAAAAAGTTACAGCAGGAATCAATAAATACTCATTCATTTATTTTTGAAAACAATTTTCAGTTTCACTGTAACTTTCCCCGGCGCCTCACATCCTATGGGCGTTACCAGCAAGTTCTCCGCCGGGGTCAGTGCTCCGGTTTCACAGCAACGCACCACCCAACCGAATCCTCATTCGAGAAAAGGACGCGAACGCCATGACCAAGAATACATTGAAGTCGCTGCTGCTTACCGCCGCCATGACCGGCCTGATGACCGGCGCCACCACCTCCATGCAGGCCTCCACTGGCAGCAACAGCGGCGTCAACAGCCTGACCAGCGCGCTGGGCGCCAGCGCCAACTTCGATGGCAAGACCACGGAAAAGCACGCCTGTAAGGGCATGAACAGCTGCAAAGGCAAGGGTGGCTGCAAGGCCGGCGACAACGGCTGCGCCGGCAAGAACAGCTGCAAGGGCAAGGGCGGCTGCGCCACCGACGGCAGCAACAAGCCGAAGGCTGCCTAATTCCATGGCGCACACCGGGCGGGGGCCGGAGCCAACGGCCCTCGCAAAATCTTCCGCCTGACGCAATAAAGGACACGATATGCCCGCCAATCGCTTTAACGCCTACACCGAATACGGCATCGGGATCGGACTGCGCATTCCGCACTACCAGCACATCCTGGAGAAGAAGCCGGTGGTGGACTGGTTTGAGATCATCAGCGAGAACTACATGCTGGATGGCGGCCGGCCGCTGGCAATCCTCGACCAGATACTGGAGCAGTACAAGGTGGTGCAGCACGGAGTCTCGCTCTACCTGGGCTCGGCGCAAGCGCTGAACCCGGAGCACCTGCGGCGGCTGAAGCAGCTGACGCGGCGCACCGGAACTCCCTGGCTCAGCGATCACCTGGCGTGGGGCAGCGTGGATGGCCGCTACACGCACGACCTGCTGCCGATGCCATACACCTGGGAGGCTGTGCATCGTGCGGCGGCCAACATTCGGCAGGCGCAGGATGCGCTGGAGCTGCCGCTGGCGATCGAAAACGTCAGCAGCTACGCCGAGTTCCATGACTCTGAGATGACCGAGTGGGAGTTTCTCTCCGAGGTGGTGGAGCGCGCCGACTGCGGCATTCTGCTGGATGTGAACAACATTTACGTCAGCAGCATCAACCACCAGTTCGAACCCAACCAGTACGTTGACTTCATTCCCGCCGAACGCGTCGCGCAGATCCACATCGCCGGACATTCGCGCTACGAGCGCTTCATCCTGGACACGCACGACCATCCGGTGATTGACCCGGTCTGGAAGCTGTACGAGCGCGCACTCGGCCGCACCGGCCCCACGGCCACGCTGCTGGAGTGGGATGACCGCATTCCGCCCTTTGAGGAAGTGCACGGCGAGGCTCTGAAGGCACGCCAGTATCTGGATGCGGTGAAATCCGCGCAGGCCAGCCAGCAGGATGCCGTGGAGGTGATGGCATGAACACGCCGCTCGTTGACTTCCAGCGCGCGATTGCCGCGGCGCTGATGCGTCCGCTGACCCGCCAGGACAACCTGCGACGCGGCGCCGATGCGGCCATCGCACTGGTAAAGCCTAACGCGCGGCTCAGCAGCGCGGAGCGGCTGGAAATCTACGCACGCAGCTACTGGTCGCGGCTGCTGGAAGCCTTCGGCGAAGACTTTCCCGGACTGCGCGCCGTGCTCGGCGCCCAAGGCTTTGAGCACATGCGCCGGCAGTATCTGGCTGAGTGCCCCTCGGAGAGTTTTACCCTGCGCGACCTGGGGCGGCGCCTGCCCGCATGGCTCGTCGCGCATCCTGAGTTCGGCGGCACGCTCGGCCTTGAGATGGCGGAGCTGGAGTGGGCGGAGATTGAGAGCTTTGACGCCGCCGCGCTCACCCCGCTGACGGTGGAGCAGAGCTCTGCGCTCACGCCTGAGAGCACGCTGCAACTGCAACCGCATCTGCAACTGGTGCAGGCGACCAACGCCGTGGACACCTTGCTGCTGGAGGTGCGCGCGCAGATCAAGGCCGGACGCAAAGCGCGCCGCTTCCACTACGCCCGGCTTGCAGCAGCGCAGGCGGAGGAGCCGATTTATATCGCCGTCCATCGTCCGGAGTTGATGGTGTATTACAAGCGGCTGGACCGCGAGATGTTCGAACTGCTGCGTGCGCTGGGTGAGGGAATCACGCTGGGCGAGGCCATCGAGGCGGCCTACACGGGCAGCGCACTCGGCGAGGATCGTAAGCCTCAGCACATTCAGCAGAGCTTTGCGCTCTTTGCATCCCTGGGATGGTTTGCCCAGCCGACAGAACAAGAAAGGTCATAACGTGAATTCGATCCTCCGCATGCTTAGCCGCCCCTATGAACTCTTCGCCTCCGTGGCCTCCAGCCTGCGTTCCCCTTTCCTGCTGCTGGTGCGCCTCTACTGGGGCTGGCAGTTTATGCAGACCGGCTGGGGCAAACTGCACCACTTAGAGCAGGTCACCGGGTTCTTCGCCTCCCTGGGACTGCCCGCGCCGGGCGCAACGGCCATCTTCGTCGGTTGCGTGGAGTTCTTCGGAGGACTGCTGCTGATCGCCGGGCTGGCTTCGCGGCTGACGGGACTGGTGCTGACCGGCAACATGCTGGTGGCCTACATCACGGCTGACCGCGAGGCGCTGCTCTCCGTCATCAGCAACCCCGGCAAGTTTTACGGCGCCGATCCTTATACATTCCTCTTCGCCGCCCTTCTGGTGCTCCTCTTCGGGCCCGGATGGTTCGCCGTAGACACCCTGATTGCTCATCGCTGCGAGAGAGCGAAGCTGGGTGGCTGAGCCATTTTCGGCGAATGAAACCCGTTTATTTTGCCACCCGTCATTCGCTCCTGTGGAAAACCCTCCGGCTGTGTTGTGAACTGCAACGTCGTTGCGTTTCTATGCATGCGTTCGCAACGCTGGCGTAAGTCGTTGATTCTGTGTGGGCGATGGCGTTGTCTGTCGTCGCTGCGCCGTTTTTCGCTGTTGTGTTGTGCAACAGATACCCGTGTGGCGATTTTATGCAGCATCTCGCGTGAATCGGCTAACACTCATGCTTTGTGCAGCTTGCAGGCATCGTCTTCGTTTGGCCAGTCGAGTGCTTTATGTAAGTGCGTACGCGGGCCAGGCAAGGAAGAGCCCAGGATCCGCGGAAACTTCATAAAAGGCCCCAACGGGGCGGAGGATTCGACAATGACAGTTATCCTGGTTCTCGCACTCTTCGTTAGCTTCCTGGTCGTGGAACGCTTCACCAACAAGCCCGCTCCTGAGTACGTGTTGCAGACCGCTCCGGCCGCCGAGGCTGGTGCTTACAAGGCCGCTCCGGTCGTCGCCGGCTTCGCCATCCCCGAGCACCTGCGCTTCCATCAGGGTCATGCCTGGGCGTTGGGCGAGAGCCCGAACCTGGTGCGCGCCGGCATCGACGACTTCGCCGCCAAGCTCATCGGCGAGGCCGAGGAAGTCAACCTGCCGCAGCGCGGACAGTGGGTTCGCCAGGGCCAGAAGGTGTGGAGCTTCCGCGTCAACGGTGAGCTCGTCGAGATGGTCAGCCCGATCGAAGGCACGGTGAGCGATGTGAACGACGAAGTAGCCCGTCACCCCGAGACCCTGACCGCGGATCCTTACGGCAACAGCTGGCTGATGACCGTGCAGGCTCCCGACGCGAAGACGAACTTCCGCAACCTGCTGAGCGGCACGATGGCTCGCAACCTGGTGGCCGACAGCGCCAAGAAGCTGGCCGCCTACACCACCGACGGCAACCTGGCACTGGCGCAGGATGGCGGACTGGCTCACGGCAGCATCAAGAGCCACATCCCGGCCGACAAGTACGTCGAGATCACCAAAGAGTTCTTCCTTGCCTAAGTAACACTGCACTGCATGACGCGCCCGGAGGCTTCAAACCTCCGGGCGATTTTCTTTTGGAGCGAATTCAGTGAATGGGACTGAGGGATTTTGAGTCCCTCTCCGGGTGCTTGTAAGTACAGCAGGCAAGCGGATGCCAGGCGCGCGGCGCGGGAGTCGAATTCGGAGCCGCTGTACGTTCCTAATATTCGAGATGACGCGAGAGGCAGGGTCTTGTTGTCTGATGTCGTGAGAGGACGCGCTGCCGGCCCCGGTACGGGGCCTCGGCGGCCGGCAGTTTACGGGCGGTTGCGGAAGAGATTCACGAGCTTGCGCGCCGCGTAGCCGGAGTAGAGGTCGCCGCTCTCCACCTGTTCGCGAACGGTGGCGAGCTGCTCCTGGACGCGCGGGTCGTTCCAGAACTCCATCAGGAGATCGTGTTCGATGGTCTGCGTCAGCCACTGCACGCGCTGGCTGCGGCGGTTGGCGTCAAAGCTTCCGCTCTTCTTCGCCTGCTGCTCGAAGCTCTTGATCGTCTCCCAGACCTCCACGATTCCCGCGCCGGTGAGGGACGAGCAGGTGAGGACCGGTGGAAGCCATCCATCGGCGCGGGCAGGGAACATGTGCAGGGCTGAGGCATAGGCCTGGCGGGCGGACTGGGCGCGCTGCAAATTGTCGCCCTCGGCCTTATTGATGACCATCATGTCGGCCATCTCGATGATGCCGCGCTTGATGCCCTGCAACTCGTCGCCGGCGCCGGCGATCATCAGCAGCAGGAAGAAATCAATCATGCCGTGCACCAGGGTCTCACTCTGGCCGACGCCGACGGTTTCCACGAAGATGACGCGGTAGCCGGCGGCCTCGCAGAGGATCATGGCCTCGCGGGTGCGGCGGGCCACTCCGCCGAGTGAGCCGCGCGAAGGCGAAGGCCGTATGAAGGCACTCTCGCAGGCTGCGAGCTGCTCCATGCGGGTCTTGTCGCCGAGGATGCTGCCGCCGGAGAGCGCGCTGCTGGGGTCCACGGCGAGCACCGCCAGCCTGACGCCGTCCTTGGCCAGCCGGGTGCCGAGCGCTTCCAGGAATGTGCTTTTGCCCGCGCCGGGCACGCCCGTGATGCCGATGCGCAGCGAGTTGCCGGCCTTGGGCAGGCAGGCCTGAATGATCTTCTGCGCCAGTTCGTTATCCTGCGGGCGGGCGCTTTCGATCAGGGTGATGGCCTTGGCGAGAATCATGCGGTCGCCGCGGAAGATGCCCTGCACGTATTCGTCGAAGGACAATCGCGCCCGCGACACGGCCACCTTCGGAGTGGTGACCGAGGGTGGCTCCGTGACGCCGGGCGTGACCGACAGAAACGATTTAGGGCGCGAGTCCAAGCCTGCTCCGCCTAACTCTTGACCGCTTCGGAGGCATCCAGCAGCACCTTGAGCATCTGCTGGGCGCACACCGGGATGACCGTGCCGGGGCCAAAGATGCCGACGGCTCCGGCAGCGTAGAGGAAGTCGTAATCCTGCGGCGGGATGACTCCACCGACGAATACGAAGATGTCCTCGCGGCCAAGGCGCTTGAGCTCGGCGATGACGGCCGGAACCAGGGTCTTGTGTCCGGCGGCCAGGCTGCTGACGCCGAGGAAGTGCACGTCGTTTTCAACGGCGGCACGGGCGGCCTCGGCCGGAGTCTGGAAGAGCGGACCTATATCCACGTCGAAGCCGATGTCGGCAAAGCCGGTGGAGACCACCTTGGCGCCGCGGTCGTGGCCGTCCTGCCCCATCTTGACCACCATGACACGCGGGCGGCGGCCTTCGAGCTTGGCGAACTCCTCGACCATGGCGCGGGCCTTCTGGAATTCGGCATCGTTCTGGCTCTCGGCGGAGTAGACGCCGGAGATGGAGCGCACCACGGCCTGGTATCGTCCGTACACTTTTTCCAATGCCTCCGAGATTTCGCCCAGCGAGGCGCGCTTGCGGGCGGCGTCCACGGCCAGTTCCAGCAGGTTGCCTTCGCCGGTCTGGGCGCACCTCGTGATGGCCGAAGAGCCCGGTGAGCTCGAGGCTGTTGCGCTCGGCGCGGAGCTTTTTGAGGCGCGCGATCTGCGACTCCCGCACCGCCGTGTTGTCAATGTCCAGCACGTCGAGCGGCGCCTCGTGATCGAGCTTGTAGGCGTTGATGCCGACGATGGTTTCGACGCCGGAATCGATGCGCGCCTGCTTGCGCGCGGCGGCCTCTTCAATGCGCATCTTGGGCACGCCGGTCTCAATGGCCTTGGTCATGCCGCCGAGAGCTTCCACCTCCTGAATCAAACTCCAGGCGCGGTCGGCGAGATTCTTGGTCAGGTACTCGACGTAGTAGGAGCCGGCCCAAGGGTCAACCACGCGGCAGATGTCATTCTCCTGCTGGAGGTAGATCTGGGTGTTGCGCGCGATGCGAGCGGAGAAGTCCGTGGGCAAGGCGATGGCCTCGTCGAGGGCGTTGGTGTGCAGCGACTGGGTGTGACCGAGAGCGGCGGCCATGGCCTCAATGCAGGTGCGCGTTACGTTGTGAAGGGATCCTGCGCGGTCAGGCTCCAGCCGGAGGTCTGCGAGTGCGTGCGCAGGGCCAAGGACTTCAGGCTCTTGGGATGGAACTGCTTGACGAGCTTGGCCCACAGCAGACGGCCGGCGCGCAGCTTGGCAATCTCCATGAAGTGGTTCATGCCGATGTCCCAGAAGAAGCTGATGCGCGGAGCAAAGTCGTCCACGCTCAACCCCTCTTTGACGCCGGTGCGAAGGTACTCGACGCCATCGGCCAGGGTGTAGGCCAGCTCGATGTCGGCGGTGGCGCCAGCCTCCTGGATGTGGTAGCCGCTGACGCTGATGCAGTTGAACTTCGGCATCTTCTCCGAGCAGAAGCGGAAGATGTCGCCGATGATGCGCATGCTGGGCGTAGGGCGGATAGATGTAGGTGTTGCGCACCATGAACTCTTTCAGAATGTCATTCTGAATGGTGCCGTTCAGCTTCTGCGGAGGAACACCCTGCTCCTCGGCGGCGACGATGTAGAAGGCGAGGATGGGCAGCACGGCGCCGTTCATCGTCATGGAAACCGACATCTGGTCGAGCGGAATCTGGTCGAAGAGCACCTTCATGTCCAGGATGGAATCAATGGCGACGCCGGCCTTGCCCACGTCGCCGGTGACGCGCTCGTGGTCAGAGTCGTATCCGCGATGCGTCGCCAGGTCGAAGGCCACGGAAAGACCCTTCTGTCCGGCGGCCAGGTTGCGGCGGTAAAAAGCGTTCGACTCCTCGGCCGTGGAGAAGCCCGCGTACTGGCGCACCGTCCACGGACGCATGGAATACATGGTGGAATACGGCCCGCGCAGATACGGAGGAATTCCGGCGGCGTAGTTCAGGTGCTCGTAACCTTCCAGCGCCGAGCGGTTCAGGTAGGAGGGAACTTCGATATGTTCGGCCGTCGTCAGAGAACTGTCGGCCGCGTGCGCCGACTTGGGCGCCGAGGTGGCACTCAACGCGGAGCGGTAATCAACTTTTGTAAAATCAGGACGCGGCATTAGCGGTTACCCCCCAATTCGTTTCCTTCCGACCCGGTCACACCCAAACGCTTTTGCCAGTTGGCGATGAATTCCACGGCGTTGCTGCGCACGTGGATGAAATCCGCCACGCCCGCCGCCTTGAGTTCATCCGTGGCCGCCGGGCTGCCGGCAACGATCACCGGAACCTTGCCGCCAAGTTTTTCGATAACGGCCAGCGCCATGGGCAGGTACTCGTCGTCAGAACTGCAGAGCACGACCACGTCGGCCTTCGCCTCGGCGATGATCTTGGCCGCGGCGTCGGCGGTGGACTCGCTCGACTTGGTGACGATCTCGAAGCCTCCAGGCGGTGGGATGCCGACGAAGCCGACGCGACCTTGCGCAACTTCAGGTCACCGAACTCAGCGGCGCGAACCGCGGGGTGAGCTTGCGCTGGCGGCATGACGCTCGGTGGCCAACCGCAGGCGTTCGTAGCCTTGCGCCCCGCGATAAGGAACCAGCGGCGTTACGGTGAGCGCCGGTTTGCCGGAGGCGGTCTTCACTGCCACGCTCTCCGCCTTCGTAAGTTGCGCCAGCGCACGCTCCTTGCCGTTGGGGAACTGATTGGTGCCGAGAATGGAGCGGCTGCGCAGGGCGATGGCCTTATCCTTCCTGGCGCGCGAAGCCGCCACCTTGCTCTGCACAAAGCCGGCTTCGATGGCCTTCAGGTATCCGCCCCGGGCTTCGATCTGCTGGAAGAAGCTCCAGCCGTCGCGGGC
>CAVRDQ010000055.1:0-11116 GCA_963719655.1 uncultured Acidobacteriota bacterium
CGTACGCTGGGCCTCGATGATACTGCCGTCAGTCAGCTTTTTCGTCGCATGGCATTCAACGTCATGGCTCGCAACTGCGACGATCACACTAAGAACTTTGGGTTCATACTTCGGCAAGGAGAACCGTGGAACCTCGCCCCGGCCTACGACGTGACACACGCCTATAACCCCCAAGGCGTATGGACCTACCAGCATCAGATGAGTGTCAATCGAAAGTTTGAAGACATCTCCAAGGAAGATTTGCTCGCGGTTGCTGATCGTTTCAGTGTCAGAAAACCCGAGAGCCTCTTATCAGATGTTCGTGCCGCCATCGATAATTGGTCGCAGTTTGCCAAGCAAGCTGATCTCTCGCCGGCTCTCCAAAGTCGCATCGCTAACCAACTGCTTCCGCTATAGCTCGCGGGCCAACTTTAGACAATCGGAACGATTCCTGTACGCGATCACGCGCAAAGATAAGGCGGGAGGAAGGGCGCGCCCTCCGACGGCAGTGGGAGAGCGCGGACGGATATTGCATCGCTCACCACTGGTTCCGCTGGCTGCGACAAGCATACGGTAGGAGCCGGTGGCTCCGGACGCGGATCGTCCGGAGAAGGAAATTGCAGCAGTTTGCACATGGAGATTTACCTTTGGATTCGAGTAGGTTCGAGCACTACAGGGGTGATGAGGTGAACAGGAGCGTCGTCGGGACGACGCTCCTGGAGAACAAATCAGGCCGCCGCGGTACCGTGCTGGCGTTCCTGCTCTGCCAGGTAAATGGTGGTAACTGAGCGGCTCACAGCCTTGAGATCGCCTAAGGTTTGGATATCTGACAAAGCCTTCGCCGAGTAGGAGTGCAGGATGCTGGGCAAGGTGTTGTCGTTAGGCAGCATGGGCTCCATATTGTTGATTCCATCGACCAAGTCCACGGCCTTGTCCAGGTTGAAGAAGACATCGTTGACAAGATTTCCTGTCATGCGCCCATTCGCATACAGATCGAAATTCCCGTCATCACCGACGTGATCAATGGCTTGGAGAGTTGGTCGAGGTAGTCGGCAAGACGCTGCTTCACCTCAGGAGTTTGCAACAATGCGAATTGTGCCTCGAAGGCATCCGCCTGCGTGGCACTGGCATTTTTCAAAGCACCCGACTCTTGAGTTCCCGGCGCGACGGCCTGCGGCGATGACTGCGCCGTTCGCTCCGGTTGAATACCACTCGCGGACGAAGCAGCCGACGCGGATGCGGCGGTCCTGCGGGATGATTTTGCCACCCTGGCGCGTGCTTCCCGTGCCTCTGCGATTTCAGCCGGGTGAATGGCGCAATCCGGCAGAACTGAGAAGTGCGGACGCTTGAAGTAGCCCTTCCCATTCACCGGAACCTTGCAGCTCCAGCCTTCCAGTTCCCGGAGATACCGGCCCAGACCGAACTCGGCGCAGGCGCGGCGGAAGGCTTGGGCCTGGGCTCGCGTGGTGCCGTTCTCGTCGTCCGCCCATCCCTCGCCGGTGCTCGACCTGGTGCCGAACCCCTCGATTGTGATGGTGCTGGTGACGAGAATCTTGCCGGTGGTGATCATCGCGTAAGCCCTGTTGACCTTCTTCGAGCGCTGAATGTTGCTCACCGTCGTCATCGAGAAGGATTGGGTCCATCCTCCGGGACCGAACAGGGTGTCGAGCCGCCTCATGTAAGCGGCACGGTAGGCATACGGGATGATGCGGGCTTCCCCTTCCGTTTTCTCGCCATCCCCGAGAACTCGCCAGGCGATCTCGGCGGCACGGAAAGGGAGTTCCAGAAGAGTCGTGATTTCTTCGGTGGTGTGCTTTTGATTTGAATCGGTATCAGATGACATGCAGTTCTTCCCTTATCAGAATTCAAGTCAGAAAAAGCCCCCGACACAGCAAGTGCGCCGGGGGCGGGTGAGTGTAGTGGGATGATCCGGCCACTCCCTAGAATGGGAAGGGATCTGCGCTGGCTCCGGCGCTGACAAACTTGGGCTCGTCGCCGGGGAAGTCCTGATCGACATCGCACTCGCGCGAGGAACCGCTGGTGCCGTTGCTGCGGTCGCCCCCGAGCAGGACCAGGTCGGATGCGCTGATGTAGGTCTGGTACCGCTTCTGGCCGCTCTGCTTGTCGTCCCAGCTATGCGTACGCAGGCTGCCCTCGACGTATACCGCCCTTCCCTTCTTGAGGTATTCGCTGGCGATCTCTGCGAGGCGCGCCCAGCAGGTGATGTTGTGCCACTCGGTTCGTTCCTGCCAGTTGCCGTCATTGTCTTTGTAGCGGTCGTTGGTCGCCAAGGTGAAGTTAGCCACGGCGGTGCCACTGCCGGTGTGTTTCAGTTGCGGGTCCCTGCCTAGGTGACCCATTAGCATCACGCGGTTTACGCTCTTTGCCATGATGAGAAGTGTCCTTGCCGCCGTCCCTTGGGCGGCTGGCTTGATGGTGGTTTTGGTTGCTCGCCGATTTTGGGCGAAAAAATGGCCGTGCTTTGAAGGCACGACCAAGGGGAGGTCTAACGATGAAGGCTGCGATGTAGTTGAGTCAGACTTCTTCTAAGCTACAAGGGGAAGTGTTCGATCTAGCTACTGCCTTCCGGATGGTACATTCCGGAGCTATTCATGGAGCACCAGGGCTCAGAGGGCTCAGTTACGAGGGACTGACAGGGAGTCACGCCCTATCTTCCATTGCGCTGACATCTGGCCGGCGACCTCTGCAAACTCTGAGTGCTCTTTGCCATAGGTTAGCATCTCTCCTTCGGTATCGGACAAGGCATCACAGACACACTCCAGCGTTTGGAGCAGAGCAGGCCCTGAGGCCAGTGAGCGCCCCTCGCCAAAGCGGATGAGCTCTTTGCCTGTTGGCCACTGGTTCGCACCGTTCAGGGTCAACGCCATGCGATCCTGCGGTATGTAGACGGTGGTCGTCACGAGATCGTAGACCGGCGCAAGATGAGCTTCCCCCTGCACGTTGTCATATACGATTCCAAAGTTCTTCAGGTGAGCATCGCCATTACGGATAGCGCAGTTCAAAACAATCAGCGTGAAAAGCCGGAGACTATCTTCCAGAGCGGACGGTGCGGTTGCAAACTGTTGAAATCGCTTCATCACGTTTGTCTCGTAACTGCCGCGATACTTCTCTTCCGTACGCCGCGCGTTGAGGACGCAAAAATCCTCGAAGCCCCGGTAGCTTCCGTCCGGGCGAAGATCGAAGCGCTCCATGATTAAAGCGCCTCCGTCCTCGGCAAGCCGATAGGACGGCACCGTCAGTCCGCAGCGCCCCCCGCCACTTTCAGACAGAAGAATTCATTGGCCGCCAGCTGTGGGAACTCGGAAGGGTTCCAGAACTTCACGATGTGCGTCGCCCCTCGAAAAGACGGAGACAAAGTGCGCTTCGCAGTTCCATCGGGCGCAAACTTCGTCTCATCACGTACCAGGAACTTCGGCTGTACTCCGCTGATACCGGAGTGCGTCGCGAACTTCTCGATCAGGTATCGATAGAACTCGCCGCCCCGTCGGCTGGAGAGAATCTCGTCGACGGACTGGAACGGAACGCCCTCATCGAGTTCGTCGCCATCCCCGGTGAAGCGGATGCGCCCCAGTTGCGACCGTCCAACGATAGCCAACAAATCAAGGTCGTCAAATGCTCCTGCGGCTTTGGCGAAGGCAAGCCGCAACCGCTCGCGTAGTGCCCCCTCGGGCAGGTTCATCTCGAAGATTGGGGCAACACCCAGCGGAGAGTCCCATGACGGCAGACGCACGGGCATGGTCACGGAAACAGCGCGGCTGGGAGTGACTCCCGGAGTGTAGGCGAATGTGCTCCCGCGCCGCCCATTGCGGTCGAGCACCCCAGATGAACTGTTGTCCGCCCAAACCCTAATCATCGGTATCCTCCTTCATCAGGTCGTCCAGGGTCGGTCTCTCCAGCGCAAGCGGTTGAAGGCGAAGTTCGAGGCCAACAACCAGTAGTATGCGAACCAGCTTGGAGTAGCCAATCTCCCTTGCGCGCCCGTTCTCAAGAAGATCGATCGTCGCGCGGCTGACCCCAGCCCGCTTTGCGAGCTCAACCTGGGTTAGACGGGCATCCTTGCGCGCTTTGGCAATATCTCTTCCGAGGTCACTCAATCCGATCATGCTTAATATATTAGCTAATATTATTATTATTAGTCAATACAGGCAATATATTAGTCATTACGGTAAGACTTCAATGCTTCTTCCTCCACCGTCTGGCAATTACTGGATGATGATGTTGTCTGGCCGGTTCCACATCTCCGCGAACTTCCTTTCGAACGCCTGAATTTCATCGGCATTAGAGGACAGGACAATACTGTTGTCCTGGTGCTTGGCAGCTGCGGAGAGATTACTGCTGCCTTCGCGCAGCAGGCCATCGGTGGACCACGCCTTCAGATGCATGAGCGCGCGGCTGCCTTTCACTCGAATCTGTATGTTGCGATTTCCGGCAAACATGAGGGTCATGTACGGGTTCCGCTTTTTCTCGTTCTCAAATTGTTCTTGGTCACGATAGATCCGAACTTTTACGCCACGGTTGGCGGCGGCCAGCAATGCCTCGGCGATAGGTTTGTCGGTGAAGCTATAGAAGGCGGCGTCGATGTGTCCTCGTGCTTTGGTAAGAAGGGGCACATCCACCCGTTCCGGGTTCACCTCAGGTGTGTAATAGAGGGCGTGATGACCTGAGGAGAGAGCGGCTGCGGGTGTCGAACCCGCCGCCGGCAACTGCTGCGCGGAACCCAATTGCCCTAGCATGGCCATGGGTTTCACAGTCGCCGGGAGCTGATCTTGATGTCGAACACCCCAGGCAACTCCTGTCACCAGGAACGCAAGGAAAAGATAGCGAAGGAGTCTCACGGTGTAACCTCCTGCAATCCAGATACTTCTGATATGGCCGCCACCGCCTCCGTAGCCTTCGGGACAGCGGCATCCGCTGCCTGGCGAGCGAGCCGTTGTTTCGCTTTTCGTCGATCACGCCTCTTCTTGTTCTTCCCTGCCTGCCCTTTGGGCTGCATCTCGCCGGCAGCATTCAGTGGAACTGTAGCACGCGGATTTGGCTGATGAATCCCTAGGACCTTCAATTCTCCCGGAAGTATTACCGGTTTGAGTGCAAGAAAGTGGGTCTTGCGACAGCCGACACAACAGACTGCGTCCGTAATGCAGGCGACCGCCTCGTGCAAAGCAGGCGCTATGAGCAACGGATCGCCGGTGCGCCGGTGAAACGCTGGGATATGGGCTCCAACTTGAGTCGTCTTCCCGTCCTGCCACAAAAAGTGCGATAGAACACCCCGGCTGGCAGTGAAGAGCAACTTCTGACGATGAACTGGGAGCACATCAGGGGCAGAGGAGGCGGTAACCCAATGCAAAAAGATGTTGAGGGTGTACGTCGTCCCGTATCGAAGCATTTCAATCGACACGAGGGATGCGGCTGATACGTCAGCATGAACCGTGTTTGGCATAGCCAACGTGACAGGCCTAGCAAAGAACGTTGGATCGCCTGCCAGGGGCAGAAAACCACAATAGTGCCCGATGTTGGCATTTGCTCCACCCGACTCCTCGGCGCATAACACGAAGCGCCGATGAGTCGAGGAGAAGTCAATCTTCATACGCGCGCGCGCCACGATGCCCGCGGTGCGCAGTTCCTCCCATTCAGAATGATTAATCTGCAAGGCAAAACCGCGAACGAACGGAAGCTTTACCAATTTTGAACCTGAATGAGAAGAATCAGCCGCCATCTGAACATCTCCTAATGTTTCTTCAAGTACGGAGTACGCGGGTGCCCGAAGGCATTTCGAATGTCATCTGTGGAGCAACCAGCATGACAGTGATAGTAGCCGTGTCGGGGGCCGTGCGGTTTTGCGACACCAAGGTTGTCTTTGCTCGTGTCACGACCGGCGAGGCGACAGGACGGGCACTGCACGAAATAGTCCTTGTCGCCAATTGGACGCTTGTTCGCCAACGATACGTGTTCATAAATATCGAAAGGCTTCTTCGCTCCGCCGCAGTTTCCGGTGAAGTTTCGTGAGGTCGATGCGCGCGGCCGCTCATCAGCCGCCTCCCATTGTGGCGGAGGCGCCATCTTGTGCGTTAGATCGTTCAACTCCTCAGCCGTTAGCTTGGGAAGCGCACAGAGCGCATCGAGTTGAGCCTGGAGCGTCAGCTGGCCGATGTCCACAAACCAGTATCGGTTGTCATTCTTTCGATGAATGCCGAGCGGCGCGCGAATCCCGTTGCCGAGTGCGCCGGGTGCAAGCGAATCCTGCTTCGGGAAGATCTCAATTCCCTCTTCAGAGAACCCTGAACCCTTGATGGGCACGCCCAGCCGAAGTGCGAGGTTGTAAATGAAAAGGCGGCACTGTCTGGCTGGCAACGGTTTCTTGCAGAAGATCCACAGATGCCCTCCACGGCGGGAATACTCCTGGACAGCGAAGACATTCTCCAGCAGCAGCTCTTTTCGCAGCTTCGCTAAATCCCTTTTCGCTTGCTCGGTCTCGTAGTCTGCGTCAATCGCAACCCACTTGCAGCACTGGGTTTCCGGATTGATGGCATACAGGTTGATGGTTACCTGCCCGGCGAGGTGTTGCTCGATGATCTTATCCGTCAGGCTACGGTACGGGCTGGGGAGTCTGCGCTGCTTCACGAGTTCGAGGTATATCTCGTTTGTCCGGTCAGTGTGGGGCAGGCTACCCCACTTCTGGCCGGGCATCTCCATTGCAGCTCTCCGGCCGGCGAGAGTTTTGAGCTCCGGGTGCTTGGGCCGGTGGTAGCGATGGTCCCCGTACGGAGATTGTTCGCAGTAGGACAGCCGATTCACGAAGAGCTTCATATACGTCTTTGCCAATCCGGGGGCAACCGAGAGAAGCCGCGGGGTGGCGGCTGTCGGTTCCCATCCGGATGTGAGCGTAGTGCGCGTGGACATCGGTTGTCCTCCTTTGATTAAATATATATATCATAGTCATACTATTATTGTTATGTATTCTGCTTGAGTTTGACGAGCGAATGGCGTGGGCCGCCGCGCCCTCCCTGTCCGCGCGTGATGCTGTCTGTCTCGTCCATGGCTGCGGGAATGATCGCGCGTAGCGGGGCAGGCGCCCGGAGCAAGTGCGAGGTCGAGCGAGAAGGCCTCGACCAGGACATCAAACTCCTCGGCCTCAAAATCATCATCCCGTCCAGCCCAATCAAGCATGAAAAACGCCCGTCGAACCGAACTGTAGAAGTAGATCGCCCCTGAGTAAGCATGTCCGGGGATGGAGGTAATGAATAGGAGGCCGGTGGGAAGTTCACGGAGCCGGCTGACGAGCGCGCCGTCGGAAGAGGCCAGAAATGCCTTCAAGACTTCCCAACGGGACGAAGCGCGGGTGATACCAGCGAGAGACGTGGACGGGTAGAGATAGCCAAATGTCGGTGAGGGAACGGTCGAAGTGGACACAGTAGAGCCTCCGCGTCGGTGAAAGACGCAAGCAAAAGCCCCGGAACGCGGGGCTGGGTGCAAAACAAATCCCCTGCCATCGACGCAGGGGAAGCTGGTGGACGGATTCCGAACTGCTTTAGATCAGGTCTGCTTCCGAAGCCATATAGGCCTCTCCAACGGAAATGTCAGGGACGCCGGAATGAACAACAAAAGCCTTGAACAAGGAACCACCTCCGGAACTTGTGCGGGGGCCGCGCAGAACGAACCAAATGACCAGGAGAAGGCCAGCAACAGGCGAAAGCCTGTTGAACAACCAGCCAGCCGCAGCGATCACGGCAAGAATCGAAGCGAAAAGCAGGAAACTGCGGCGATTGGTGGCCGCAAGGTAGATGAGCACACAGACTAGAATCACCCCCGCGGGGATGAGCAAATAGGTGATGTTGGGCATTCGGTAAAAGCCATACCGTAGGAATGCCCAGCCGTCCCCGCCGACTGCGCCGAGGACCGCTCCCGTAATCAGGAATCCACGGAAAGCGATTAAAGCGAGGCAAATGATAAGACAGGCAAGGACCAGGGCTGCAGGGATGAGGAACTGAATGATGTTGGGCATTCTGTCAAAACCTTTCTCAAGAAGTCTGGGGGTGTGGGATGTTTGGCATTCGAGGACGCGGGTATACCCTGGGCGGAGCGTGACTTACATATTTCCTGTAATCAGGAGGTTCGGCGGAAGCTTCGAGAAAGCGGGGTTGACAGGGTTCCGCTGCGGGGTGATTTTCCAGGCGAAAGCGGGCGCTTTGGGGTTGTTGTGGGGCAGTCGGCAGACTGTCGGGTATGGATAGCCCGCCAGATTGCCCACCGCATCGTAACTATAGTTGGTGGGCGACTGGCCGGGCACGGTCACCGTCGAGAGCCGGTTCAGCTTGTCGTACTGGTAGGCCACGACTGAGCCGCTGGCATTCGACGAGGCAATCTGGGTCACGTCTCCGGCCGCGTCGTAGGTGTACGCAATGGTTCCGAAGGGCGTCTGCTTCGACACCAGGCGGTCCGTCTGCGGATCGTAGGTGTAGGTGGTCGTGCCGCTCGGATCGGTCATCGTCTGACGCTTGCCAGTGGCCGTGTAGGTGAACGTCGGCCGCCCCCACGTCTGGCCAACAGTGGGCCAGACATGGGGCACCAATCTCTTCTGGTCAGGCGAGACGTGGGCCACCAGCCAACCCTAACGCAGTTCTAGACTTAGCAACTGATTTTCCCTGGTGCAATCGTACACTTTTAGTCGCAAACCCCAGACGCGAGTTTTCGGCTAACTGTCGCGCCGACGTCGGTTGTCAAAGATCAAACTATCCCATACAAGCAACGGCGGCTTGTCTGGGTCACCCGCCCGGCAATCGTCCAATGTGAGCCCATCAGTCGAAGCGTTCATAGAAAATATACCAACCGGGTTCGATCACTCGATCATCAACCCCAATAACTCCGCCGGGCCGAACGTAGCGGATTCCCTTGTTCCACTCCGGCCGGAACGGACCGCCCTCCCCGGAAAAGATAAAACTCATGCCACCGTCGTAGTTGATTGTTACGCTCTCGGCCCTAGGCCGAATCCGGGATATCAGACTCCTGTAGTCCTCCCACCTGGAAACGGGCATTCCAGGCGGCTTGGTGCTCCCCTGGCACCACCAAGCCCCCGGGCACCCGCGAATCTCGCGATGCCACCGGAGAGGCAGCCCATTCCGCATGTCCTCGGCGGCCATCGATTGTATCTGTTCGAACGATCGACGGTGATCCCGAAAGGCAACAATTAATTCCTGATCCGGGGGCACTCTTGTCGGGAGACTGCACTTCGCAAGTACGGCTATTGCGAGTGCACAGGCCGTGAGCACAAGGCATGATAGGACCCTGCGCAAGGTGAGTGTTCGTTTGAGTGCGTTCATCACGGGAAAAGCCTCTCCGGGACAGTGCTAAGTGTTCCGCCACCTCTGATAGCCTCGAATCCGGCGGCGATGTCGTTTACGTTAATCTGACTCTGCGGCCTGGGTTTGATGGTAGCCCACCACTCTAGCGTGTCGAGGCCGAAGCCTGCGGCAGCGCCCGTGGCACCGTACTCGAAGTTGCCAAACTGATCATATATCCAGTTATCTTTTCCACCCGCCTTGTAGTCATGCGGACCCGTAGGAATCCAGAACGCCGCAAATTCGATGTAAGTCAATGCGCTGGGAGGCGTCGCACTTCTCCATTGGTTCACCAACGCCTGTGGATCAACGCCTTGGGGAACAGGGATGCGAATAGGCGTGCCTTCCGCAAGGCCGACGACCGGCGCTTGGTAATCCTTCACTTGGGACCGGGGTATGGATACCGACATACTGGCGGAAACCACAACCACTGGATACGCTTTGGTTGCGAGGAGATGTTCGCCGGATGACGGCATCGTGTCCAGCGTCTCGCTCATTGACTCCGAGACTCCTAGTGATGCCATGTCGAAGTCGTCGTTCCCACTTGGGTCGACATTGTTCGTTGGGTTGGCGCTTGCATACAAATACTTGTGCAGTGAGGCTGGGGCATTCGGGGAACCCTCATCTGTATCCATACCCCAGAACCGGCCCACACGCACATCGAGATATCTCGCGCGGTTGTAGTAGAGGCCGAGGTCGGGATCGTACTGCTCGCCGGCGAAGAGGTAGTTGTTCGCCGTCGAGCCGGTCGAGTTAATCAGATTGCCGAAGGCGTCGTAGGTGTACGTGTCCGTGACAGCACCGGAGGCGTCGGTTAGATAACGCACCGAGCCATGGCCGTCATATCCATACCACGCGGTCTGCCACGGGCTGGCCGGTGGCGTTGCTGCCACAAGCTGCGTCTGGCTCACAAGTGGAGGCCCCAGGCATATGAGGCCTCACCACGCCCGGCATCTGCACCTCGTCCAGCACCTGCGCATAGCCCGTCGGGTTCAAGGTGTCAACCAAGTACGAGGTGGTCACTCCGCCGATGGTCTTCGCCACCCGGTTTCCATCGCCATCGTACTGATAGACGATGTAGCCGTGCTGTGTGAGGTGGTTTTCAAAGTCGTAGGCATCCGCAATGCCCGCCTGCGAGATGGTGTTGCCATTGTTGTCGTATTGATCTGTCAGCGTGCGGTCGTTGGCGTCGTAGTTCAGCAATCCACTGGACGGAATGGCCGCCAGGGTCGAGGTGATCTGCTTGCGGTTTCCGACGGCGTCGTACGTGTACGACACACTTCCGCTCATCGCCGCATTCGCAATCGTCTCCGAGGTCAGCCGGTACAAATTGTCGTAGCCGTAGCTGACCGTGCGCCCGCCCAGCTCGGTGACGCCCGTGCGGTTGCCGGCCAGGCCCAAGGTGTAGGAGTAGCTGGCCGCGGCTCCCTGCGGGCGCACACCAGCGCCGTGGCTGACCGCTTTCAGAATCACATTATGCCGTTCTTCAGCAAGAATCTCTGTTTTCAGGCGGGCTGCAAGTAGGTTCGAACAGGAGGCACTCGATGATGGATCGTTCACGCCGCACCTTCCTTAAGACTTCTGCCGGGGCCGCAGGACTGTGCCTGATCGGCCCCTCGGCAGCCATTCAGGCCCTGGTTGCCGTCGAGCCCGAGCATCCCGCCGGCAGGCTCGTGCCCTTCCCGCACGCCTCGGTCCGTCTCGCCTCCGGCATCTTCCGGGAGCAGGCAGAGATCAACTCCCGCTACCTCGACTCGCTGGCGGTCGACCGGCTGCTGCATTCC
>CAVRDQ010000056.1:0-13885 GCA_963719655.1 uncultured Acidobacteriota bacterium
ACCAGTTTCCCGGGATTCCTGGTTCTGACCGATGACATTGCCGAGGTCGTCGCTCTGGATGGATGCCCCTGTGGCCGCCGTGGCATCTCCTTCCGCTTCGCCGGGCGGGTTGCAAAGGTGGAAATGCGCGGATGCGGCAATCTGGAGACCACTCGGGATGGCCGTTCAAAGAGCGTCTATGCTTGATTTGTTGAATACGGTGGATACTCCCCAGGCGATTGCCGAGGTCGCGCCTTTGCTGCGCAGCCTGGCGTTGGAAAAACCGCTTCCGCCGCGCAGAGTGCTCGACATATTTGAGCTCTGGTCCGCCGCGCTCGGCGCAAGTGAGATGCGCGACATTCCCGGCGTTACCTTCCTGCGTCTTTGGTTGCGCCGCAGCTCGCTGGAGCCGCTGCTATTGGGCGAGTTGGGGCCCGAGTTTCTGGACGGCCACTGGCAACAGCGCGGCCAGGCTAAGCTGCGCTGCTTTCCGCGGGGAGTGGTTGGGCATTGGCCGGCCGGAAATATTGAGATTCAGCCGGTGTTGTCCCTGACCTGTGCTTTGCTGGGAGGCAACTCTTCGATCATTCGCGTGCCCAGCGCCGCGGTTGGCGCCACTCGGATGATCATCGAGAAGTTGCACGAGGTTGATCCCGCCGGCGAACTTCTGCAACGGGTGGCTTTGGCCTTCTTCGATCATGATTCAACGGAGATGCACGAGGCCATGGCGCGCGCCGTGGACGGAGCCATGATCTGGGGCGGCGAAGAGGCGGTGACAACCGTGCGGAGATTGCCGTTCCCCGCCTCGGCGCGCTTGGTCGTCTTCGGGCCGCGCCTGTCGGTTGCGGCCATGGATTCTGCGAGCTGGAGCGATGCCAAAGAAAGGCGCGCATGGTGTCAGCGAATCGCCCGCGACGTATGGCAGTTTGACCAGCAGGCCTGTTCGTCTCCGCAAGCGCTTTTTCTGGAGCGGCACGCGGAGCATGATCCGGCGGAGTTTGTAGCTGATTTGAAGCGCGCGTTCGACGAAGAGAATCGCGCACATCCGCGACGCCAGATCGAGGCTGCGCTGACATCGGCCATCTGTCGCGCGCGCGCTTCCTGGCTCGTCGGTGACGAGACCAACCAGGCGTGGTTTCCTCAGTCGCCGGATTGGACCATCCTGCTGGGCGAGGGTTCTGAGATCCCGAAGCCAACCCAGGGCCGGACGTTGACCGTACTTGTTACAGAAGATCTCGCAAAGGTTATCGCCAGCTTCGATGGAACCGTCCAGACCCTGGGAGTGGCGTTTCAGGATAAGTCCAGGGAAGAATCCATTGCACAGCTCGCCGGCTTCCATGGAGTGGACAGAGTAGTCAGGATCGGCCAGATGCACACCTTCGGTTCGCCCTGGGATGGATCGGACCTTGTGCGTCCCATGATACGGATCGTGCGATATCTGCCTTCCCAGTCAGGAGAGTAATTGTGAAAAATGACGGCGCGGAGATGTTTCTGCAAGCTTTGGAGCGCAAGGCGAAGATGATGGCGCCGGGCGCGCGGGCCAATGTCGAAGCCAATCAGGAGCTCTGCTCCTGGCTGCTGGACCCCTTGGCGCGATGGGCTTTGGCGGCTTACGGCGAAGAGGTGTTTGACTTCGCAGCCCGTGGATACGCCCAGTACTGCTTCGGAGTGGCAAAGTCGCAGAAGGTGTATGAGAGCGTCGGCGCCTATTCTCCTGAGTCCATGCCGGAGATCATGGATGCTGTTTACGCGAATGAGGGAGAGATGGTCCCCTACATGTGGGCCGCCATCCTGATCTATGCCTTTTGGCCGTCCATGGTCGGGCACATCGCCATGTTCCGCAATGACTTCCTGCGGCGCCTGCCACCCGGTGCGTTGGTGATGGAGTTGGCTTGCGGCCACGGAGTGCTTTCACTCCTGGCAGCCGAGGAAAGGCCTGATCTGCAGATCGAAGGCGCGGACATCAGCGCGCCGGCGATTGCCGTCGCCAACCGGTTGCTCGCCGTCTCAGGACACGGCAATCGCGTCAGCTTCTCGGTGAGTGATGCGCTCAGCGTGGACAAGTCGGCGGGCGAGCGGAGGTACCAGGGAATCATCTCGGCGATGCTGGCCGAACACCTGCCCGATCCCGCGCCGCTACTCCGGGCGATCTCCGCGAAGCTGGCTCCCAATGGGCTTGTCTTCTTCAGCACGGCCCTTGAGTCACCGCAGCGCGATCACGTTTTTGAGTTCAACTGGGAGAGCGAGCCGCTGCAAATGGCGGAGACGGCCGGCCTGCGCGTGACGCGGCTTATGTCGGATGCCGGCACCTTTGTCCCGGGCGCCCGCTTTGTGCCGCGCGCCATGGGAACCATCCTTTGCGCACGATAACCGTGCGGCGTAGCCCTTACAAGGTAGCCCTTACAGGAAAGAGACTGTGTGACAAGACCATTGATGACCTTCGAAGAGGTTCGCGCGGAACTCAAGCAGCGCTTTCCCATGCTCATGATTGACACCGTGACCGCACTGGAGCCCGGCAGGAGCATCCGGGCCACTAAGAATGTGACGGGGAACGAGCTTCAGTTTCTGGGCCACTTCCCGGAACATGCCGTCATGCCGGGAACACTGATCATCGAAGCGATTGGCCAGGCGGCCTCGATCCTGTTCTCAAAGAGCACAGGCACTGGAGCTGGTGCGGGCGAGTTCCTCGTCCTCGGCGTAATCAACGAGATGCGCTTCCTTGCGCCTGTCCTGCCCGGTGACCGGATGGAGATCGAGGTGGTGGCGCAGAAGTTTATTCAGGATTTTGCCGTGATTGAGTCCACGGTGCGGGTCGGGGACGTCGTGGTGGCGCGCGGAAAGATGGGATTTGCCAGGCGAAGCTGGCAGCAACTGATGCCGGAGACAACTGGCAAGTAGGCAGGCGCAAACCTGTGGTTGCGCACAGCATGACAGCGGATGCCCACGCTCGGCGTCGCGGTTCCAGAAATCCAGAGCGGCACCAGTGGAGCAGAGGGTTGAATCAGATAGCGGGTTGCGACGTACTGGACGTCGATGTTTCACGAGGTGACGCGGCGGCTACGGTCCTTTGGGAAGAGTTCCTGCAATTTCATCCCCGCGCCAGTGTCTTTCATTCGCGGGGCTGGCTGCGGGCCCTCGCGGAAACCTACGATTACCGTCCCAGGATTCTCGCAACCTATGGTCCCGGTAGAGCCCTTCGCAGTGCGCTCGTCTTCTGCGATGTGGATAGCTGGTGTACGGGACGCCGCTGGGTGTCGCTCCCGTTCACCGATCACTGCGATGCGTTGGTTGACTCGACGTCAGACACGGAGAGCCTCCTGCTGCAACTTGGCGAGGTCATCCAACGCGAGCGGCTGCGTTATGCCGAGCTTCGTCCCCGCGCCTCTGCTTCTCTGCAGGATGCTGCCTGCCGGCCTGCTCAGTACTCCGAACTTGTACTGCACACGGTCCCGCTCCGCGCATCGCTGGAGGAGATCCTCCGCACAACTCACAAGGAGTGCATTCGGCGCAAGGTGAAACGCGCCAACAGGGAAGGGCTCACGTACGCGGTAGGCAGGGATGAAACCAAACTCCGTCACTTTTACCAATTAATGATTCTCACCCGCCGCCGTCTCGGATTTCCGCCGCAGCCGCTGAAATGGTTTCAGAACTTGGCGCGTTGCCTGGGGGAGGACATGGCGATTCATCTAGCTTACCAGTCAAACACACCGGTGGCAGCCACGCTCACCCTGCAATTTCGGAAAACGCTTACCTACAAGTACGGCTGTTCTGACAGGCGTGTTGCAAATCTCGGCGGTACCCCGTTCCTTTTCTCGAAGATGTTTGAATACGCCAAAGACAGGGGATTGGAAGAGATGGATCTTGGGCGCTCTAACGCAGACGAACCAGGCCTGATCACCTTCAAGGACAGGCTTGGCGGGGTGCAGGAGCGAATCAGCTACTTTCGTCTTCCAGGGAGCGGTGAGAGCACAACAAGCAGTAGTCCCTGGCTGAGGAAGCTCCTGAAAGCTGGTTGCAGTGTGGCCCCGGAGTCGCTCTTGGTAGGAGCCGGAAATCTTCTGTATCGCCACATCGGCTGAAGAAGAACCGGATGCGAAGAAGGTTCGTCGCCGGCTGTGCGTCGCTCTCAATCGCAAGGCGCCGGCGGATGTCGTTCACGTTGTATCAGGCAGCATCGCGGCAGGTTGAAAAGCAAGGCAGGACCAGGGAAATTCCCGTTCAATGACAACGTCAAACTCCAATCCGATATGTGCTCAGGCAGGTAACATCCTCGCCGGAAGCTCGGCAGCAGAGTGCGTCAGCCGCTTCTATCGCACGCCAGAGGCTCTGCTTCCGTTGCTTTCCACCAAGTCAAATGCCCGCAAGCCTGGCTTCTTCCGCTTCGGTCCGGATGCCATAGCTTTCGGTCAGTGCGCTTCGATTCCGCTTTCGGATTCACCAGGAAGACGTCTGGCGGATGCGTGGGAGCGGGTCTCAATCGCTGATGGCACGGGAGCGCTTCCATTCGACCTCAATGAGGTTGTCAGCAACCTTCACATGGAAGAGTATTCGTCGGCCGTGAGAGGCTGGCGAAAGTACATGCGGGACATTTACTATGCCATCCGCCCCAAGCTGACGGTGGGCACCCGCAAGTATCTTCAGCGCATGTATCTGTCAGGCTGGCGAGACGTGGCTTTCCCGCACTGGCCCGTGGACCGCTCGGCGGATCGCCTGGTGGAACAAGCATTGACATTAGGCCTGAAGGCGAGCGGCGCCCGGGCCATTCCATTCATCTGGTTCTGGCCGGGTGAACACTCCAGCTGTGCAATCGTCACCCATGACGTTGAGGCTACGGAGGGACGCGAATTTACCAAAACGCTGATCGAGCTGGATGCTTCGTTTGGAGTGAAGGCGTCCTACCAGGTTGTCCCCGAGCTACGGTACGAGGTGCCATCTGCTTACCTCGATCTGATTCGCGATCATGGATGCGAGGTGAACGTCCACGATCTGAATCACGACGGAATGCTGTTTTCCGACCGCGACACCTTCCTCGAACGAGCCAAGGCGATCAATCGGTACGGACGGTCCTTCCGGGCGCGCGGATTCCGCTCCGGAGCGATGTACCGCAATCAGAAGTGGTTTCCCGCCCTGGAGTTTGAATATGACATGTCTGTGCCGAATGTCGCTCACCTTGAACCGCAAGGTGGAGGCTGTTGCTCGGTCATGCCGTACTTCATCGGAAGTCTTCTTGAATTGCCGCTCACGACGATTCAGGATTACGCCGTCTTCCACATCTTCGGAGAGCGGAACATAGACATCTGGAAGGAACAGATTTCGGAGATCCAGAAGAATCATGGACTGATCACCATCCTTTCCCACCCTGACTACCTCATCGAGAGTTGGGCCCGGGAGGTCTATACCAGGTTGCTGGATCATCTGGCGACCGAGGCTTCGGCCAAGAACATCTGGATGACCACGCCCGGCCAGGTCAATGACTGGTGGCGCCTCCGCAGCAAGCTTGCTCTCCAACCGAAGGGCGCGGGGTGGGAAATTGTCGGGGAGGGCAGTGAGCGTGCCCGAATCGCGTATGCCTCGCTGGATGGTGAGGGCCTGCGCTACAGCTTTGACGCTCCATGACCTGCCGGCGGGGTGATTGGGCGAATTAGAGCTGCTCGTCCTGGCCGATTACCCAGTTCCTCAACTTATACAGCTTCCGCCTGCAGCCAATTGGGCGGGATTGGAATCAAACGTGCTGACACTATGCTGTAGGTGACCCATGGAAGAAGAGAAACAAATTTCCCTGTCAGACATCTTCGAAATTGCCAAGAGGCGCTTCTGGTGGATTGTAATCCCAGCTCTCCTGGGACCGATCCTCTGCGTCGCGGTCACTTTTGTGCTTCGGCCGGTCTACACCTCCAGGGCGTTCGTCATCATTGAGCAGCCGAAGGTGCCTGACAAGTTTGTGGTGCAGCTGAATACCGATGAGCTCAACACCCGCCTGATGACCCTGAAGGAGCAGATTCTCAGCCGCTCCCAGCTTGAGCCGATTATCCTTCGGCTTGGTCTATACAGCGATCGCTCGCCGGACATGACCATCGAAGAGAAGGTCCAGAAGCTGCGCGGTGCGATCGACGTTAGAACGTTGATTCCTGAGGGTTCCGGCCGTGTGCCGTCGGGCTTCTACATCACCGCCAGCGCCACCTCGGCGGCGAAGGCCCGGCAGGTTTGCACGGACATTCTCGACATGTTCATGCAGGAAAATCTCAAACTGCGCCAGCAGCGGGCCGTTGGCACCACGAACTTCCTCTCCGAACAGTTGCAGGAGTCAAAGCACAAGCTCGACGGACTCGATGCCCAGTTGGCGGACTTCAAGCAGAAATACCTTGGGCAGCTTCCCTCCGACGAACAGCGCAACCTGGAGCTTCTCACCTCCACCAGGACCCGGCTGGAGGCGGTAAATCAGGAGGCCAGCCAGGCGCAGCAGCAGAAGATCATTCAGGAAGGCGAGCTCTCCCGGCTGCGCGCGAGCAGAGTCACCACGGCGACGGGAAGCGACCCGAACGAACTCGAAAAACAACTGTCAGCGCTGCAATCCCAACTGCTTTCGTTGCAGTCGCGCTATACCCAGGATCATCCGCAGGTGATTGAACTCAAGGCGGAGATCGCCAGGCTGCGCGCGCAGATCAAGTCCCAGCCAGCGCCGTCGCCGGTGCAATCCTCGCCCAGTGACGTGGCACCCGATACGCCGGAGATTCGGCAGCTCCAGGTGGCGTTGCGGCTGACCGATGAGAACATCCACGCCAAGCGCACTGAGCAGAAAAGTCTCGAAGAGCAGGTTCGGAGCCTGCAGTCGCGCCTGCAGTTGAGCCCTGTGGTCGAAGAACGCTACAAGGCGTTGACGCGCGATTACGAAACCGCGCTGCAGTTTTACAACGATCTGCTCAGCAAGAAGACGCAATCGGAGATGTCCAGCGATCTGGAGCGGCGGCAGGAGGGCGAGCAGTTCAGCATCATGGATGCCCCCGACTTCCCGGACCACCCCAGCTTCCCCGATCGTCTGAAGTTCGGCCTGGGAGGCCTGGGTGGAGGACTAGCCCTGGGCGTGGCGCTGGCTCTGTTCTTTGAAAGGCGCGAACAGTTCATCCGGAGTGCGGACGACGTGGTCCAAATCCTAAACCTGCCGCTACTGGTGGCAGTACCCGATGTCAGCGCGGCCAGAGCCCTGGCAGAGAAGGAAAAGATGTTGCAGCGTCGGCAGTCCGGACGCAGGGAGTCTGAGGTTAAGGCCTGATCCATGTACGAAAAGCATTTTCATCTCACTCTCGCTCCCTTCACGTTGAATCCGGACGTGCGCTTTCTGTACGTCACGCCCACGCTCAAGGAGGCCCTTGCCACCCTGGCGTACGGCGTTACCAAGCAGAAGGGCTTTGTGCTGCTCACCGGCGATGTTGGAACCGGCAAGACGACGCTGCTGAACGTATTTGTGCAGTGGCTGGAAAAGCACGAGGCGGCGACCGCATTTGTCTTTAACCCCCGGCTGGGCCCAGACGACTTCATTGACTTCATGATGAACGACTTCGGCATCCCTTGCGAATCAACCACCAAGAGCCGGCGGCTGATCGTACTGAACCAGTGGCTTCTCGACCGCCTGAAGACCGGCAAGCCCGCGGTTCTCATCGTGGACGAAGCCCAGCAACTCCCCGAGGAAACGCTGGAGGAACTCCGCCTGCTCACCAATCTCGAGACTCCCACGCAGAAGCTGCTGCAGATCGTACTCTCTGGTCAGAGCGAACTGGAGCGCCTCCTCGAAAAGCCCTCGTTGCGCCAGCTCAAGCAACGCATCAGCCTGCGCTGCAAGACTCTTCCCCTGTCCTATCCGAAGACGACGGAGTACATTGCTCACCGGTTGCTGGTGGCGGGCGGCCACTGCAGCGAAATGTTCCGGCCGGAGGCCATCGGACTGGTGCACCAATATTCGCGCGGCGTGGTGCGCCTGATTAACCAGCTCTGCGAGAACGCGCTGATGAACGCATTTTGCGACGATGAAATGCAGGTGAGCGCAAGGCATGTCGAGGCCGCTGCGCGCGACCTGGAACTCGCTCCCCTTGCTGACGCCAGCATGGCTCCGGCGGAAGTTCAGGAAGCCCATGCGGCCGCTGCATTGAGCTCACTGCCACAAAAAGGAATAGACGAATGAGCCGAATCCACGAAGCGCTGAAGAAAGCCAGCCAGTCTCCCGCAGGTTCTCACGGGCTATTTCCGGATGTTGACGAGATCATCACCACCGGCGCCGAGATGCAGAACATGGAGGTGAGCACACCTGCCACTTCGGCGGAAACCCTCATGCCCAGCGACATGCTGCCGTCGTCCGATGCTGCCTTCGCCCAGGCGCTGTTTGCAAACTGCGTCCATGGCACCTGGCCGCAGGGGCGCGAAGGCCTGGTATTCCTCTCGGAAGATTCGGTGCTGGCCGGAAAGGAACAATTCCGCACCTTGCGCTCGCGCCTGTACCAGATGCGCGCCGAAGGAGAGTTGAAGGTCATTGCTGTCTCCAGCGCAATTCCCGGCGAGGGCAAGAGCTTTGTCTCCACCAATCTGGCCCACGCCTTCGCCATGCAAAACGGCCGCAAGGTGCTGTTGATTGACGCGGACTTGCGTCGAATCGGCGGCTTGTCCGGTGTGCTCCAGTCCCCCAGTTCTCCCGGGCTGGTGCAATACCTGCATGGGAAACATGGGCTGGAGGGGCTGATCCACACCGGCTCCATCGAGCGCCTCTATTTCATTCCCTCAGGAGAGCGTGTGGCGCAGACCGGCGAACTGGTCGGCGACCCGAAGTTCGTCACCTTGTTGGAGAAGCTCCGGCCACTCTTCGACTGGATCATCATTGACACTCCTCCCGTGCTGCCGACGGCCGATGCGCGCGTCATCGCCGATCTCAGCGACGGCGTCCTGCTGGTGGTGAACTCCAGTGGCACACCTTCGTTTCTGGCCAAGAGAGCGGCGCAGGAGTTTCGCCGGGAGAGCCTGCTGGGGGTGGTTCTGAATCGCGCCGCCGATCCTACGGCCGCGCGCTATCCCGGATATGGCTACGGTTACGGATATGGTTACGGTGCAGAGACGGCCCTCGAGTCGGAGGACCGCGGCACCGTAGCGCGGGGGAAGTAGTTTCATATTTTAAAGATCGAGGGGTAATATGTCCGTTCAATCATTGGTGATGCAGCAGTTTGTGAGTGTGGCGAAGCAGCAGAGCATTGAGTTGGCCCCGTTGTCCAACGAGGTGGTACTGCTCGATTCCGGACTGGATTCGCTATGCCTGGCTGTCGTGGTGGCCCGCCTGGAAGATGAACTGGGCGTCGATCCGTTTGCCTCCGCCGCGGAGTCCCAGCTCCCGGTCACTGTTGGCGACTTCGTGCGACTGTACGAAGATGCAGTAAACAAGCAGCTGAAGTAGCGGCCGCCGGCCAAGGATGATGGTCATGCAACCTTACGAACGCGAGTCGTTGTGGGATGCAATTTGCGCGGCTGGAAATCTTCAGGAGCGCTTCCTCTGCGGAGTGGAGAAGGTCGTCACGCTGGCCGAATTGGAGCGATGCACCAGTCTGGGAGGAAGAGCGGAATCGTTACGCGGGCGCTCGGTACTGCTCCGCACCAGGGACCAGCTTGCCTCGGCCCTGGCGATGATCGAGCTGGATGGTATCGTGCGCCGCATGGTGCTCTGCACTCCGGACCTCAAGACCGAGGACCTTCTCTACGTTGCCGCCGCCGTGCAGGCCGACGCCATCCTCTGCGATGGGACGATCGCCGAGGATCTCCATGGCGTCGCGGAGTTGGTGCCTTGCGGGACCGTTTTGGAGGAGCATGCGTTTCATCGTGGAACGCAGCAACCCACCGAGTGGATTCTGCTGACCTCCGGCACCACGGGCACACCGAAGATGGTGGTGCACACGTTGAAAACCCTGGGCATGACCGTGGAGTCCAGCGTCTCGCTGGTCCAGCGCCCGGTTTGGTGCACGTTCTACGATATCCGCCGCTATGGCGGGCTCTGTATCTTTCTGCGGGCACTGCTCGGCGGCGACTCCATGGTGCTCTCCAGCTCCAGTGAGACGACGGCCGAGTTCCTCACGCGCGCAGGCGCACACGCCGTCACCCACATGAGCGGCACGCCTTCGCACTGGCGGCGGGCCATCATGAGTCCCGCGGCGCGGTGCATTTCGCCACCATACATGCGCATGTCCGGCGAGATCGCCGACCAAACCATCCTCGACCGTGCGCGCGAGTTTTATCAGGCAAACGTCGCCCATGCATTCGCCTCCACCGAGGCGGGTGTCGGATTCGTGGTGAATGACGGGCTGGCGGGTTTCCCCGCGGCGTGGGCTGGAACCCGGCACTCCGAGGTTGATATCAAGGTGGAAGACGGAGCACTTTGCCTGCGCTCTCGGCGAAATGCCATCCGCTACCTTGGCAACCAGCCTTCCGTGGCCGGGGCCGATGGTTTCGTCAATACCGGCGACATGGTCGAGCAGCGCGGGGATCGCTACTACTACGTGGGCCGCCGCGATGGAATGATCAACGTCGGCGGGCTCAAGATTCATCCCGAGGAAGTGGAAACCGTACTCCAACTGCATCCCATGGTGCGCATGGCGCTGGCCCGCGCGCGAAAAAACTCCATCACCGGCGCCCTGGTGACCGCCGAGGTAGTTCTGGATGGCGACCCCGGCGAAGCGGAGCGTGCAAAGGTCGTGGAGGAACTTCTTCACCTTTGCCGCAGCCGGCTCCCGGCACACAAAGTCCCGGCCACCATTCGCATTGTTACCGAGTTGGCGGTGGGTGTGACCGGGAAGATTGCGAGGAAGGGTGCATAACGTCATCGTCACAGGTGGAAGTCGCGGACTGGGCCTGGCCATCGCGCAGAAGCTGGTCGCCTCCGGGTACTGCGTTATCGCCATCGCCAGAAACGAAACCGAAGAGCTTCGGAAGGTTATGGCTGAGAGCGAAAACCAGCATCCCGGAGCGTTTCACTTCATCTCCTTTGACCTGTCGCAGGTGGACCGCATTCCCGCACTGGTGCGCACGCTGCGTGAGCGCTTCGGTGGAATGTACGGCCTGGTGAACAACGCCGCGATTGCCGCGGAAGGCGTGTTGGCACTCATGCCGGAGGCGCAGATGGAGCAGCTCCTGCGCGTGAATGTTCTGGCCCCCATGGTGTTGACCAAGTACGTGGTGCGCGGCATGATCGCCGACGGCGGCGGACGCATCGTCAACCTCGGCTCGATCATCGGCCTCACCGGCTACAGTGGCCTATCGGTGTACGGTGCCACCAAGTCGGCACTCATGGGCTTCACCCGCTCGCTGGCGCGCGAAGTCGGCAGGATGGGAGTCAACGTCAACGCCGTGGCGCCCGGCTTTGTGGAGACGGAGATGACACATGGCCTCAACCCGCACCAACGCGAACAGATCGCCCGGCGCAGCGCCCTGCGTCACCTGGCGGGCCGCGATGATATCGCGGAGGCCGTTGAGTTCCTGCTGAGTGAACGGTCGAAGAGTATCACCGGGACCGTGATGACCGTGGATGCCGGGAACACCGCATGAGCCAGGCGGAAGCGTTGCCAAAGAGCGGAAGCAAGGTCACGGCGGCCTGGGTGTCTGCCTTGCAGCGGACCGCGCCCATCGCCCGCCAGCCGCAGCGCATCTTTCCGCAGGTGATCGCCGAGCGTGCGGCGGAGCTGGGCGACGCGCCGGCGTTGCTGTCGGATGGCGAGTGCTTCTCCTACCGCGAACTCGATCGCCGCATCCATCAATACTCGCGCTGGGCGCTGGCACAGCAGATCACGCGCGGCCAGTGCGTCGGACTGCTGATGCCGAACCGTCCGGAGTACTTGGCCGCCTGGCTGGGCATCAGTGCCGTTGGCGGCGTGGTGGCCTTGCTGAACACCTCGCTGGTCGGATCCTCGCTCGCGCATTGCATCAATCTCGCCGCACCCGCACACATCATCGTTGACACGGAGCTCAGCGAACCACTCGCCACGGCTCTCCCGCTGCTTGCATCCCCGCCCACGGTGTGGCTCCACGGTGGGGGCGCGAACCGTCCGCGCATTGACCTCGAAGTCGCTCGCCAATCGCCGGAGCCCCTCGCCGAAGACGAACAGCGGCCCGTCACCATCGAAGATTGCGCGCTTTACATCTACACCTCCGGCACAACCGGATTGCCCAACGCCGCCCGCATCACCCACGGACGCGTGATGCAATGGAGCTACTGGTTTGCCGGACTCATGGACGTTCAGCCCGTGGACCGTCTCTACAACTGCCTACCCATGTATCACAGTGTCGGCGGAATCGTTGCCCCGTGCGCCACGCTGGCCGGTGGCGGCAGCGTGGCCATCGCCAGGCGTTTTTCGGCCACTCAGTTCTGGGATGACATTGCACGCTGGCGCTGTACGCTCTTTCAGTACATCGGCGAACTCTGCCGCTACCTGCTGAACGCTCCGCCTGTGCCCAATGAGGCCACGCACAACCTTCGCATGGTGTGCGGAAACGGACTGTGCCAGGAGGTGTGGGAGCCCTTCCAGCGGCGCTTCGCCATCCCGCGCATCTTCGAGTTCTATGCCGCCACCGAAGGCGCCGTCTCGCTGTTCAACGTGGAAGGCGAAGCCGGTTCCATCGGCAGGACGCCGCCGTACCTCGCAGCGCGTTTTCCCGCCAGGATCATCCGCTATGACCCGGAGACCGACGCGCCCATCCGCGACGAGCAGGGATTCTGCATCCCCTGTGCGGTGGACGAGGCAGGTGAACTCATCGGCCCTCTGCTCCATGGCCCGGAGCATGTCGGCAACCGCTTTGAGGGATACGTAGACGAGCGTTCTTCCGCGCGGAAGGTGCTACGCGACGTCTTTCGTCCGGGCGATGCCTGGTTCCGCACCGGCGACCTGGTGCGGAAAGACGCGCGGGGCTTCTACTACTTCGTGGACCGCGTCGGCGAAACCTTTCGCTGGAAGGGTGAAAACGTCTCCTGTGCCCAGGTTGCCGCTTCCATCGCTGCGCTCGACGCAGTGCGCGAGGCCGTTGTGTACGGCGTGCGCGTTCCGGGCACGGATGGCCGGGCTGGCATGGCAACACTCGTTGCCGAAGGCGAACTGGATTTGCAGGCATTGCGGGCCCACCTGCTGGAGCGATTGCCGGCGCATGCGTGTCCTGTGTTTCTAAGGGTGCGCAGCGAGATCGAAGTGACCGGCACCTTCAAGTACAACAAGGTCAGTCTTGCGCACCAGGGTTTCGATCCCGAGTCCACGGACGATCCCATCTTTCTCTTTCACCCTGAGTTACAGGAATACATCGGCCTGGATCGCGTGCTGTACATGCGAATCCAGAGCGGACAGGTACGGCTCCGACGCGGCGGTCCTGCGGGTTCATCGGCTCGAAGGTGATGATCTTCCCTTCGTCGACGGCCTGCTTGCCGAGGCGGCGGGCCATGCTGGTGAGCGTGTCCTCGCGCCGAGCGCGGTAGCCCTCGGCGTCGACGATGACGTGGCGCGCCCCTTGCCCGGGCGGTTCACCACCCGGTTCGCCAGGAACTGGAGCGCGGCGAGCGTCTGGCCCTTCTTGCCGATGATGCCGGCCGGCGTCCGTGCCCTGGATCTCGAGGCGGATGTCCTCCGGCGGGATCCTCCTCGTCGTTCTCGAGCAGGTCGACGGTGCAGTCCATGCCCATCGCCGCGAGGCACGTCGATGGTGAAGTCGAGCGGCGTGTCGGCGCGGCCGTCCTCCTCGAAGGGCGCGTCGTCGGCGGGGGAGGCGCTGCGCGGGGAGGGCGTCCGAACTCCGCGTCGTCGGCGGCGGCGTCGGGGACCACCGCCAGCACCGCCGGGGGCTTGGGGCCGCCTGCGGCCCCCTCGTAGACCGGGGGTTTGGGGCCGCCTGCGGCCCCCTCGTG
>CAVRDQ010000057.1:0-5675 GCA_963719655.1 uncultured Acidobacteriota bacterium
CGGCCGTCAGTCGAATATTTGTAATACAGCAAGATAGACAAATTATGCGCAACTAGTGCGAATCCCCGCAAAATGCCCAAAAAGGCTCTTTCACGGCGATAACGCGGGTTCGAATCCCGCCGGGGACGCCAATAAAATCAACAAGTTACATCCTCGGTAGTAATCAATAGATAAACCTGTACGGCAATAATACGGCAATGGTGCCCCTTGGGGGTGCTTTTTGCTCCCTTCGCAGCGCTTGCCAGCCATGAGAGCCTACCGGCACATCCACACCCCCTAAACGCGATTTGCGCCAGTGCGGGGGTCTATCTCCGGCAATCCTGGGAATCAAGATGTAATTGGGGTATGCCCGTATGGCGTAGCAATCAATCGTGGGGTGCTGGTCAGAGTCCCAGAGGCCCAGGCATATCTGTGACCTTCCTATCAAAGCGCTTCCGCTTGGAGTTCTCCCGCTCCAACTCCTTCAACCGCCGCGCCTGGCCGGCCTGCAAGCCGCCGTAAGGGTGCATCGGAGTTCCCCCGAATCCCGCCTACCGGGTTTTACCTTGAGGAATCGTCGTTGGGTTCCGGATGAAAAGGCGTGGCGCATTTTGCATGTAGATTGGCGCATTTTGCATATCGCCTGGCTCCTGTCTGGGACTAGAGTATCCCCATGTACAACGCAAAAGCCTATGCCGCCTCCAGTGCAACATCGCCGCTAGCTCATACCTCGATCGTGCGGCGCGATCCAACCGAGACAGACGTACAGATGGAGATTCTCTTCTGCGGCGTCTGCCACTCCGATCTTCACCAGGCGCGCGACGAGTGGCACAGCGTCATGCCCACCGTCTACCCCTGCGTACCCGGACATGAGATTGTTGGCCGCGTGACCAAGGTTGGCGCAAAGGTCTCCAGCTTCAAGCCCGGCGACCTGGCCGCCGTCGGCTGCATGGTGGACTCCGATGGCACCTGCCCGGAGTGCAAGGCCGGCCTCGAACAGTTCTGCCACAAGCCGGTCTTTACCTACAACATGCCGGACAAGCATACGGGCAAAGTCACCTACGGTGGGTACTCCGACAGCATCGTCGTGGACCAGCGCTTCGCCCTGCGCGTCCCCACGAACCTCGGCCTGGCCGGGGCTGCGCCGCTGCTCTGCGCCGGCATCACCACCTACTCGCCGATGCGCCACTGGGGCGTCGCCAAGGGGAAGAAGGTTGGCGTGGTTGGTCTCGGCGGCCTGGGACACATGGGCGTCAAGTTTGCCCACGCGCTGGGCGCGCACACCGTTGTGTTCACCACCTCGCCGAGCAAGAAGGATGACGCGCTGCGCCTGGGTGCCGATGAGGTCGTCCTCTCAAAGGACGCGAATGAGATGGCCAAGCACTTCGGCAGCTTCGACTTCATCCTCGACGCCGTCGCCGCGGATCACGACATCAACGCCTACATCAACCTGCTGCGCCGCGATGGCAACATTACGCTTGTGGGCGCGCCGGAAAAGCCCCTGCCGGTCTCGGCCTTCAGCCTGATCATGGGCCGCCGCAGCCTGTCGGGTTCGCCCATCGGCGGCATTGCCGAAACCCAGGAGATGCTCGACTTCTGCGGCCAGCACAACATCACCGCCGACGTCGAGATCATTCCGATCCAGAAGATCAACGAAGCGTACGCGCGCATGCTGAAGCAGGATGTGAAGTACCGCTTCTCGATTGACATGGCGTCGCTCAGAGCCGAATAAGACGATGAACAAGCACTTTCGCTTCTCCGGTAGCATGCTGCAAAAACTCGAAGAGCATGGAGTCTCGGCGGCAGCCGTGCTGCAACGGGCAGGGCTTTCGCCGGCCATCCTGGCCGAGGCGCGCGTGTTGTTGAAGACCGAGGAACTCTTTGCGCTTTGGCGTGCCATCGGAGAAGTGAGTGCCGATCCTGCCGTCGGGCTGATGCTCGGCACGGAGGCCAGGACAGAGCGCTTCACCGCCAACGGCCTTGCCGCGCTTTCCGCCGACAATTTTGGCGCGGCGGTCAGCCAGATGGCGCGCTACAAGCAACTCACCTGCCCGGAGGAGATTCTGCAGAAGAGGCGGCGGGGCGAGTGGATCATTCAGTTCCGCTGGCTGCTGGCCGACGAATCTGAGCCCGCCATGCTGATTGACTGCGCCTTCGCCTGGGTGCTTTCCATCGCGCGCCACGGCACGGGCACGCACATCTCGCCGAAATGCGTGGAGTTGATCGAGCCGCGAGCCCATCGCAAGGCCATGGAGCGTCACTTTGGCTGCGCGGTGTTCACCGGCGCGGAGCGCAACGCCATGGTCTTTGATGCCGCCGACGCGGAGCGTCCCTTTGTCACTCGCAACGCCGAGCTGCTTGCCACGCTGGCGCCGCAACTGGAAGAGGATTTGAAGCAGCAGGAGGTGGATGAGCCCTTTGCGCAGAGGGTGCGGCGCGCCATCCGGCAGAGGCTCACCGGCCGGCGCCCGACGATGGATGACGTGGCCGATGAGTTGAACGTCAGCACCCGTACCCTGCAGCGCCGGTTGCAGGAGGCGGATTCGAGCTTCCAGCAAATATTGGACGAGGCGCGTCATCACCTGGCGCGGCATTACCTCAACAACTCGGTGCTGGAGTTGAACGAGGCAGCCTACTTACTCGGTTACGAGGATTCCAATTCCTTCGTGCGCGCCTTTCGCACCTGGGAGGGCATTCCCCCGGCTCGCTGGCGCGATCAGCAACGCAGCAAGGCCGCATCGTAATCAGCCAATTTGCGCCTCTGGGCGTCAGGCTGTAAACCAGATTTCCGCGAAAGCGGCAGAGCATTTGACGGCCACGAGAGACCGTCGGGCAAAGGAGTGTTTCGATGCAGATCACCAGAGTAGGCACGCAGGCTTCCATCAAAGGTCCGGCGGATTGGTTCACCGGCGCGGTGCGGATTGATCCGCTCTTTCAGGCTCCCGATCCCGCGCTGGTGCAGGGTGCCAGCGTCACCTTTGAGCCGGGCGCGCGTACGGCGTGGCACACCCATCCCCTTGGACAGACGCTGATTGTCACTGCGGGCTGCGGATGGGTGCAACGCGAGGGCGCGCCGGTGGAGGAGATTCACGCCGGAGATGTCGTCTGGTTCTCTCCCGGAGAAAAACACTGGCACGGCGCCACCTCCGCCACGGGCATGACGCACATCGCCATCCAGGAGCAGCAGAACGGCAAAGTTGTGGACTGGATGGAGCAGGTGACGGTCGAGCAGTACCGCAAGTAATAGATGACCGGCCATCAGCCGGAAGAAAGCCGACAGGAGAATGCCTCACGTAGTGGTAAAGCTGGTGCCGGGCAAGAGCGAGGAGCAGAAGTCGCGCCTGGCCGCGGCAATTGTGAAGGACGTGATGGCCACGCTTGGCTATGACGAAGACGCTGTCTCCGTGGCAATAGAAGAAGTGACACGGGAGGACTGGGCGGAGAAGGTTTACAAAAACGAGATTCGCGCTCACTGGACGCAGCTCTACAAAGAGCCGGGCTACAACCCGTTCCAATAGATCGAAGCACAGGCGCGGCGGCGAGCATTGGCACCGCGAGAGGATAGAAGATGCAAAAACGCAAACTCGGCAACAGCAATCTGGAAGTGTCGGCCCTCGGGCTGGGATGCATGGGACTGAGCTTTGGCCTCGGCCCGGCGGTAGAGAAACACGCAGGCATCGCGCTGATTCGTGCCGCGGTGGAGCGCGGCGTGACCTTCTTCGACACGGCGGAGGTTTACGGGCCTTTCACGAACGAAGAGCTGGTCGGCGAAGCACTGGCGCCTTTCCGGGAGCAGGTGGTGATTGCCACCAAGTTCGGCTTCAAGTTCGAGGATGGCAAGCAGGCAGGTTTGGATAGTCGTCCGGCGCATATTAAAGAGGTGGCCGAAGCTTCTCTGAAGCGGCTCAGGACGGACCACATTGACCTCTTCTACCAGCACCGCGTGGACCCCGATGTTCCAATCGAGGATGTCGCCGGAGCCGTCAAGGATTTGGTTCAGGAGGGCAAGGTGCGCCATTTCGGTCTTTCCGAAGCGAGCGCGAGCACGATTCGCCGTGCTCACAAGGTGCAACCGGTCACCGCCCTGCAAAGTGAGTACTCTCTGTGGTGGCGCGAGCCGGAGAAGGAGATCCTGCCAACGCTGGAAGAGCTCGGGATCGGCCTCGTCCCGTTCAGCCCGCTGGGCAAAGGATTCCTTACCGGCGCCATCAACAAAGACACGGAGTTCGATAAGAGTGACTTCCGCAACATCGTGCCGCGCTTCTCGCAGGAGAATCGCGACGCCAATCAGGCGATGGTGGATCTGGTGGTTGCATTCGCAAAACAAAAGAATGCGACGCCGGCGCAGATTGCCCTAGCCTGGCTGCTGGCGCAGAAGCCCTGGATTGTGCCGATTCCTGGCACCACGAAGCTGCATCGCCTGGAAGAGAACATTGGCGGAGCGGGAATCGAATTGTCGGCAGACGATGTCCGCCAACTGACCCAGGCAACGTCGAAGGTCAACGTGCAGGGGGCGCGGTATCCTGAGAATTTACAGAAGTTGGTGGGCCGTTAATCTGGCAGGAGAAAAATATGAAACGTCGCACTTTTCTAAAACAAAGCGCCCTTGTGCTCGGCGGAGCTGCGGTGAGTGAGTTGGGTGGAATCGGCACGGCCGCCGCCATGCGGGAGAAGAAGTCTCGCGTCCTGTTTACCAGCGACCTCAGCGGTGATGGGTTGCTTAAGGTGTATGAAAAGCTTGATCCGCGGATCACCGGCAAGGTCGCCATCAAGATACATACCGGCGAGCCGCACGGTCCCAATATTCTTCCGCGGGAAATGGTGATGGCCCTGCAGCAGAACATTCCCAACAGCTGCCTGGTGGAAACCAACACGCTCTACAAGGGCAAGCGCTACACCACGGCCAATCATCGCGAGACCATCAGAACCAACGGTTGGGACTTCTGTCCGGTGGACATCATGGACGAGGATGGCGCCGTGATGATTCCCGTCAAGGGTGGAAAGCACTTTACCGGGATGTCGGTGGGCAAACACATGCTGCAGTACGATTCGATGGTCGTGCTGACGCACTTCAAGGGGCATGCCATGGGCGGCTATGGCGGCTCCATGAAGAACATCGCCATCGGCTGTGCCGACGGTCCCATCGGCAAGAAGATGATCCACGCCGCGCCGGACGATGAGAACTACGCGGCCTGGCTGAAGGGCGAGCCCTTTATGGAGAACATGGTGGAGTCGGCAAAGGCCGCCGTGGATCACTTCGGCAGGAAGATCGTCTACATCAATGTGCTGCGCAATATGTCAGTGGATTGCGATTGCGCCGGCATCAGCGCCGCGCCGCCGAAGGCCCGGAACCTCGGCATCCTGGCGTCCACCGAACTTCTGGCCGTGGATCAGGCTTCCATCGATATGGTGTACAAGCTGCCGGAGGCGGAACTGCACGACCTCAAAGAACGCATCGAAACCCGTCAGGGACTGCGCCAGCTGTCATATATGAAAGAACTAGGGATGGGTAACGATCAGTACGAAGTAATCACCGTCTGAGGGCTGGGGATTAGGACGCTCATCGCTGATCGCCCCGCTCCGATTGCTGGGCGGGCCGGTCAGGGTCAGACAGAAGGAACAGGCTGCGCCACGGCATAGGCGTTCAGAAAGATGCGCAGAGCCTCCTGGTGGCGGCGGTGCTGCTGCGACAGCAG
>CAVRDQ010000058.1:0-10806 GCA_963719655.1 uncultured Acidobacteriota bacterium
AGGCCTCGGCCGTGTACTCCTCGACGAGCTGGCGAATCTGCTGGCGCAACTGGTCGGCGCGGGATTGCTGGGACTTCTCTTCCATGATGACGATGACTCCAATGCAAAGTCTGTTGGCCGCGCGCGGCGAAAATCTTCAGCGAAACTGATCTGCTAAATTTCCAGCGGCGCGGCGGATTGATACGCCGCAATCTGGCCGAGAGTGAATGTACGCATGGCATCTGCCGAATGCGCGCCCTGGTAGTACTGGCGATACCACTCGGTGGTGCGGGCCAGCGCGTCATCCAGCCGCCAGCGCGGTCGCCACCCAAGCTGTGCGCGCGCCTTGCCGCTATCCAGCCGCAGCAGGTGCGCCTCATGCGGAGCGTTGGCCTCGGATTGATCCTGCCATGCTGCTCCATCGCCCCACAGCCGCGTCATCTCATCCACAAGATGACGAACCGGCTGCGCGTCGGAATCGGTGGGGCCAAAGTTCCATCCGCCCTCGTACTTCGAATTCTCGCGGTAAAGACGCTCGGCCAGCGTGAGGTATCCGCCAAGCGGCTCCAGCACATGCTGCCAGGGGCGCACCGCCTGCGGATTGCGAACGCCCACGGATTCATGGCGGGTAAAGGCGCGGATGATGTCCGGCACAAGGCGGTCGGAGGCCCAATCGCCGCCGCCGATGACGTTACCGGCGCGCGCGCTGGCCACAGCCGTGCGCGGCGCGGGGCCGTGGAAGAAGCTGCGGCGGTATGCTGCCGTCACCAGCTCAGCACAACCCTTGCTGCTGCTGTAAGGATCGTGGCCGCCCATAGACTCGTCTTCACGATAAGGCTCGGGCCGCTCGCGATTCTCGTAGCACTTGTCGCTGGTGACGCTGACAACGGCGCGGACCGAGGGCGTGCGACGCACCGCATCGAGCACATGCGCGGTGCCCATCACGTTGGTTGCGTAGGTGACAACAGGCTCCAGATAGCTGAGGCGCACCAGCGGCTGCGCGGCCATGTGGATGACCACCTCGGGCTGAAAGCTCTTCATCGCCAGTTCAATCGAGGCGAGATCGCGCACGTCTCCGATGGTGGACTGCATCTGGCCGTCGAGCCCAAGAACTGTGAAGAGGTTGGGATCGGTCTCCGGCTTGAGCGCGTAGCCATAGACCTCCGCGCCCAGGCTAACGAGCCAGAGCGAGAGCCAGCTCCCCTTGAAGCCGGTGTGGCCGGTCACAAAGACGCGCCGGGATTTCCAGAAACTTACTTCCATACATGCCAGGCGGCGTTGCCCGCCGTCCAAAGCTGCTCAAGCTGGTTCTTGTCGCGAAGCGTGTCCATGGGCTGCCAGAAGCCGCGATGGCGCCAGGCATTCAGTTGACCTTCGGTGGCCAGGCGCCGCAGAGGCTCCTGCTCAAAGGGCGTCGAATCACCCGCAATGTATTCGCCCACCTTGGGTGAGAGCACGAAGAATCCGGCGTTGATCCACTGTCCGTCGCCGGCGGGTTTCTCCTGGAAGCCGGTGACCGTTTCGCCATCCATCTCCAAGGAGCCGAAGCGGCCGCTGGGCTGCGTCGCGGTGACCGTGGCCAGGCGTCCGTGCTTTTTGTGGAAGTCAATCGTGGCGGTAATGTCCACGTCGCTGACGCCGTCGCCGTAAGTCATGCAGAAGCACTCTTCGTCTTTCACGTAGGGAAGCACGCGCTTCAGGCGTCCGCCGGTCTGGGTATTCTGGCCGGTGTCAATCAGCGTGACGCGCCATGGCTCGGCCGAATGGTGATGCACTTCCATCCGATTGTTGGCCAGGTCGAAGGTGACGTCAGAGGAGTGTAGAAAATAGTTGGCGAAATATTCCTTGATGAAGTAGCCCTTGTAGCCGAGGCAGATGACGAAGTCGTTCACGCCGTGGGCGGAATAGATCTTCATGATGTGCCAGAGGATGGGCCGGCCGCCGATTTCCACCATCGGCTTGGGGCGCTCGGTGGTCTCTTCACTCAGGCGGCTGCCAAAGCCGCCGGCCAGGATGACTGCCTTCATAGAAAAGGTCCTCAATGTGCCGCCACGGGGCGTCCGCATGCAATCCTGCAAACGGCTACCGGAGCGCGAAACACGCGCAGAACAAAGCTCTTAAGCGAGTATAGACCAGCGTTAATGGGGGAACAATACACCCGCTGCCGGGCTAGTCGTGCGTGCAGCCGAAGAACTCCTCCACCTTGCGAATGTCCGTGGTGCGCGTGTAGGGCGGCAGGCTTTGCACAAAGATGCGGCCGTACTGCTTTTTGAGGATGCGGTTATCGAGCAGCACCAGCAGGCCGCGATCGTTCAGCGAACGGATCAGCCTTCCGAAGCCCTGCTTCAACGTGATGACCGCCGCGGGCACGGAGTAGTCCACAAAGCTGTTGCCGCCGGCCTCGTCAATGGCGCGGCCGCGCGCCTGCACAATCGGGTCGCTGGGGACGGCGAAGGGAATCTTGTCAATGATGACGCAGCTTAGCTGCTCGCCCTGCACGTCCACCCCCTGCCAAAAGCTGGACGTTGCGAAGAGCACGGCGTTGGGCGTGGAGCGGAACTGCTCGATGAGCGCCGTCTTGGGAGCCGAGCCCTGCAGCAGCATGGGGTATTCCAACTGGCCGAGCAGCGCGTCGTGCACCTGCTGCATCTGCGCCAGGCTGGTGAAGAGGCAGAACGCCCGTCCGCGAGTAATCTCCAACAGTTGGCGGATGCGCTGCGTGGCCTGCGCCGTAAACGTCGAATCGCGCGGGTCGGGCATGTTGGGCGGCACAAAGAACAATGCCTGTGATTCATAGTCGAAATGCGAGGGGACGATCAGTTCCCGCGCGTTCTCCAGGCCGAGCCGGCCCTTGATGTAGTCAAAGCCACCGGCGACGGCCAGGGTGGCCGAGGTCAGCACGATGGAGTCAAAGCGGTCGAATAGGCTGCGGCGCAGGATGGCCGAGACGTCAATCGGCGTGGCCTGCAAAAAGACGTTCTCCACCTTGCCGCCGCGGCCACGGCCTCCGCGACGCTCAATCCAGTAGACGGTGTTGCGGTCGCGGCTCTCCATCAAAAAGCAGAGCTGGGCGTGCAGTTCGTCGGTGCGGCGGATGAGGTTATGCACCTCGTCCGGCTTGTTGGGGATGGCCTGCATCTCCGAGTGCAACTGGCGTATTACGTTTTTCAGCCCAACGAACTCGCCGCCATTCTCCTCCAGAAAATCTTCGCGATTGTCGAAGGCAAAACGGCCATCGCCCGCCGGCAGCAGAGAGAAGAAGAACTGTGCACGCTCGCGGATTCGTCCGGAGAGCTGCAGCAGATCGGTGGAGATCATCTTCTTTTCGCGCAGCGTGATCTCCAGGTCGCGCAGCAGGTCCTCCACCTTCAGGTTGCTGACCGTGATGCCGAAGTAGCTGCTGGCCACATCCTCCAGCTCGTGCGCCTCGTCGAAGATGACGCACGCCGCCGATGGCAGCACACCGGCGTCGGGAGCCTTCTCGGCCGCCAGTTTCACCGAGAGATCGGCGAAGAAGAGATGATGGTTGACGATGATGATGTCGCTCTCGGCGGCCTTGCGTCGCATCTCCGTAATGAAGCAGCGCTCGAACTCCGTGCACTTGCTGCCTACGCAGTGATCGGCGCTGGCGTTCAGCTTGCCCCACAGCGGGCTCGTCTCCGGCAGCATGCTGAGCTCGGCGCGGTCGCCGGTCTTGGTCTCTTTCTCCCAGTCCAGCAGCGTGCGGAACTCGTTGATCTCCTCCAGGCCATTCAGGACGGGCTGGCCGGTGAGGTCGTAGAGCTTTTTACGGCACAGGTAATTCTGCCGCCCCTTCATGTAGCAGACCTTCAGGCGCGGCGAGCCCGTGGTGGATTCGCCAAATAGAGCCTGCTCCAAAAACGGCACGTCCTTGAAGAAGAGCTGCTCCTGCAGATTCTTGGTGCCGGTGCTGACGATGACCCGTTGGCCGCTTTTGATGATGGGCAGCAGGTAGGCCAGGGTTTTGCCCGTTCCGGTGCCGGCCTCCACAATGAGGTGGCGCTTTTCGTTCAGCGCGTCCTCCACGGCGGTGGCCATGGCGAGTTGCCCGCGGCGAAATTCGTAAGCCGGATGGCGCTGGCTGAGCACTCCGCCGGGGCCGAAGAACTGGTGAAGGGTCAGCCGGGACAATTCCCGCGGCGGGTGAGCGGAGGGCGGCGTTGTGGGCTCGGATTGGGTTGGCTCAGGCACTGACCTCTATAATAGACGGTGGCGGCGGGATCATCCTTCCGCCATGGCGCGCAAGCGCAGAGATTGGAAGTCCCCATGAGCGCACTGCACAACGCGGAAGAGCCCGGCCTGTTGGCCATCGTCGGCCGCCCCAACGTCGGCAAATCCACCCTGTTCAATAAATTGGTGGGCCGCCGCCGTGCCATTGTCGGCGACGAGCCTGGCATTACCCGCGACCGCCTGTACGGCCTGGTGCGCTGGAACGGACGCGAATTCCGCGTGGTGGATACCGGCGGCATCGTGCCGGAAGACAAGGACCTGATCCCCTCGGAGATCTTCCGCCAGGCGCGCGTGGCGCTGGAAGAGGCCTCGGCCATTGTGATGGTGACCGATGTGCGCACCGAGTTGACGGGGCCTGACATGGAGCTGGCGCGGCTGCTGCAGAAGCTCGGCAAGCCCCTTCTGCTGGTGGTGAACAAGGTGGACGACCCGAAGCTGGAGGCCGAGGCGCAGAACTTCCGCCGCCTGGGCATCCAGAACCTGTGGCCGCTCTCCGCCGAGCACTCCACCGGCGTGGCCGAACTGATCGAAGAGCTGATGACGATCATCCCCACGGTGGCGGAGACCGAGGACGAGCGCCGGCTGAACAACTTTGCCCGCCGCGCCCTGCCGCATGTCGAGCTGAACGACGAGACCGGCGAGCTGTTTGAGGTCGCCGACGAACCCACCGCCGAGAGCGAAGAGGATTTTGAGGCCGCCGGATACGAGGTGGAAGACCTGCCCGGCGAGGACGAAGCCGGACTGGAAGACCGCCTGCTGGAATCCATGCCGGGCGAGATCAAGATCGCCATCATCGGCCGCCCCAACGTCGGCAAAAGCACGTTGCTCAACAACCTGACGGGCAGCGATCGCGCCATCGTCAGCTCCATTGCCGGCACCACTCGCGATGCCATTGACGAGGTGGTCGAACACCAGGGCAAGCGCTACCGCTTTATTGATACGGCCGGCATCCGGCGCAAGGGCAAGACGCATCTGATGGCCGAAAAGATGAGCGTGGTGATGGCCCGCAAGCATCTGGAAGAGGCCGACGTGGCGCTGATGGTGATTGACGCCATCGAGGGCGTCAGCGCCCTGGACGCCAACATCGCAGGCTACGCCCATGAGAGCGGCCGTTCCGTGGTCATCGTCGTCAACAAGTGGGACCTGGTGACCACCAGCCGCGGAGACATGGACAAGCCCGCGGCCGATAGCCGCCTGTACGAAGAGCAGTTGCGCCACGTCATGAAGTTTCTGGATTACGCGCCGGTCATCTTCATCAGCGCCATGAACGGCAAGAACGTGAAGCGCGTCTTTGAGACCGTGGAGCGCGTGGCCAAGGAGCGCTGGCGCCGCATCACCACCGGCGAGATGAATCGCTTCGTGCGCAGCGTGGACTTCGAACGCGCCTCGGTTCCGGCACGCAGCAAGGTGAAGATTTATTACATGACGCAGGCCGCCGTGGCCCCGCCCACGTTCATCATCTTCACCGATAAGGACGTGAAGCTGCACTTCAGCTATCAGCGCTTTTTGGAGAACCAGATCCGCGAGGCCTTCTGCTTTGAAGGCTCACCCATCTGGATCAAGAACGTCGCCCGCAAGCGCAAGGCGTACGTACCAAAAGTGAAGGAAGAAAAGTAGCGGACGAAGGCCCCGCTCCGGTGGGGCCTTCGTATGCTACAGTGGCCTATCCGTACCGAAGTTCATCCCTACACCTTCCAGGGGCCACTGATCATGACTCGGGACGTTCTATCCTTTCCTGCAAGAGTCTTTCTCACTGCTTTTTTTCTGGTTCTGACCGGCGCATTCGGCTGGGCGCAGCACGGCCTGAGCCGTCTGGACCGAGACCGCGCTCAGGCCATGCTGGAGACCGTGGCCTCCGACGTGCGCCACAACTATTACGACGCAAACCTGCACGGCGTAAATTGGGATGCCCGCGTAAAGCAGGCCAAGGACGCCATCGCCAAGGCCAACACGCTGGACGATGCCACCATGCAGATTGCCGGCCTACTGGAATCGCTCAACGACTCGCACACGCAATTCTTTCCGCCGCGCTACTCCATGGCCGCCGAGTACGGATGGAATTTCCAGATGATCGGGCGGCGCTGCTTCATCACCCGCGTGCAGCCCGGTAGTGACGCCGAGGCTAAGGGCGTCCACCCGGGCGATGAATTGACGATGCTGGATGGATTCCAGCCCACGCGAGAAAGTGCCTTCAAGCTCGTGAATGCACTGAACCTTTCGCCACAGCGTACGCTACAACTCGGCTTAGTTGACCCAACCACCCGGAAATTCCGCATGGTGGAGGTCAATTCAAAGCTTGAGCGTGCTCAGGTTGTACGCGGCTACTGGGAAATGCGCAACATCCTTGAAAACGAAGATGCGCGGGAACATCTCAAAACCAGCTGGATGGAGTTCGGACCGGAGCTGATGATCGTCAAGTTCCCCGCGTTTATTCAGTCTGGCGCGTTCATTGAGGAAATGCAGGAGAAGGCGCGCCAGCACAAGACGCTCATCATTGACCTGCGCGGCAACGGTGGTGGCAACGAGGCGGTATTGAAGGAATGGCTTTCCGGTGTGTTCGAAAACGAAGTCAAGATCGCCGACCGGGTGAAGCGCGGCAAAGCCGAGCCGCTGATTGCCAAAGGGAGCAAGCATCGCGCATTTACCGGCAAGCTCATCGTGCTGGTGGACAGCCACTCGGCCTCGGCAGCCGAACTCTTTGCCCGGGTGGTTCAGCTGGAGAAGCGGGGAACCATTGTGGGCGACCTGAGCTCGGGCGCCACCATGGAGGCCGAGATTTTCCCGCATATCTCGGCGGTCATTTTCGCCACGGAAATTACCCGGGCCAACCTGATCATGAAAGACGGCCACAGCATTGAGCACATTGGGGTAACGCCGGACGAAGTGATACTGCCAACGGCGCTTGACCTGGCCAATGGACGCGACCCCGTGCTGAGCCGCGCCGCCGCCATGGCCGGCGTCACACTCACTCCGGAAAGAGCTTTCCAGATGTTTCCCTACGAGTGGCCTAAGAGTTGGATTTATAGGTACTGAGTCGGAGACTCCGCCGCCGCCCACTCCGCAAAGGCCGCCAGGGCCTTCTCACACACCATCTTGTGGCGGAGCTTTTTGTCGCGCACCTTTTTCTTCGTCGCCTCGTCGAGCTGCTCCAGCAGATCGAACGTAATATTCGCCGGCTGGAAGTGCTTGGACTCGGTGTGGCAGATGTAGTGCACCAGGCTGCCGTGGGCGCTGGCCCTTGGAGCCGCAACCGGCTGCCCGCCAACCGCCAACCTTGCGGCGGCCACACCGGCCAGCAAACCGGTGGCAATGGATTCCACGTAGCCTTCGACGCCTGACAACTGACCGGCCACCAGCACGTGCGGATGCTGCTTCATCTGCAGGGTGGGCTCCAGCACGGTGGGCGCGTGGATGTAGGTGTTGCGGTGAATCTGTCCGAAGCGTACGAATTTCGCATTTTCCAGCCCCGGAATCAGCCGCAGAACCTTGGCCTGCTCGCCGAACTTGAGATGGTTTTGGAAGCCGACCAGGTTATAGCTGTCGGCGCGGAGATTTTCCTGCCGCAGTTGCACCACGGCGTAAGGAGTCTGGCCGGTGCGCGGGTCGCGCAGCCCGACGGGCTTCATGGGGCCAAAGCGAAGAGTGTCCGGACCGCGGCGCGCTATCTCCTCGATGGGCAGGCAGCCTTCAAAGAACTTGGCGCCAGGCGCGAGAGCGCCGACCGAGGGAACGTCCCACTCATGCGCGTCCACCTCCTGCGCCGCAATCAGCGCGGCCAGGAAACGCTCATACTCCTCGCGAGACATGGGACAGTTGATGTAGTCGGCCGTTCCTTTGTCCCACCGCGCGGCGCGATACGTCTTCGTTTCGTCAATCGAGCCGGCTTCGACGATGGGCGAGATGGAATCGTAAAAGTAGAGGCGCTCGCTTCCGGTCAATCCCTGCAACTCCGCGGCCAGCGCGTCGCTGGTCAGCGGCCCGGTGGCCAGGATGGTCAGCCCGTCGTAGTCGCCAAAGCTGGTCAGTTCCTCGCGGCGAATTTTGATGAGCGGCTCGGCCTCGATCGCCTCGGTCACGGCTCGCCCGAACTCCAGGCGATCCACGGCCAGCGCGTGTCCGGCAGGAACCGCGGTGCGCGCGGCCAACTGCATCAGCAGGCTGTTGGCGTGGCGCATCTCCTGCTTCAGCAGCCAGGGCGCGGTGTCTTCACTATCGCTTTTCAGTGAGTTGGAGCAGACGAGTTCGCCGAAAAAATCAGTCTCGTGGGCAGGCGTGCGGCGCGCGGGCCGCATCTCCCACAGCTCGACCGCAAGGCCGCGGCGGGCACACTGCCAGGCCGCTTCCGGCCCGGCCAGTCCCGCCCCGATCACGCGAATGGGCATGGCTTTATTCGAAGCGTTTGACATGAATTAGGCAGCGTCTCCGGTGGCTTGCGCGGCTTCGGCCGCATGGGCCGCCGCCTGTTTGCTGTGTGCGTTCAACCATCGCACCAGCAGCACGACAGCCACCACCAGCACCGCGACAACGGCGAAAAACGCTCCGCGATGATGCGCGAAGGAATCGGCCAGGAAGTGCAGAATCTCCGGCCCGTAGGCGACGATGAGCAGCCCCAGGATGATGAAGCGCAACAGACGGCCCACAAAGATGGACATCCAGAAGTGCAGGTAGCGCATCTCTGTGACGCCGGCCATCAACTCAAAGGCCTTGAAGGGAAAGCCCGGCGGCATCAGGGCGGGAATGATGAGCGCCATGTCTCCGTATTTTTCTGACAGGGCATGCATGCGGGCAAAGCGCTCCTGCCCCAGCTTTTTCACCACCACGGCCTCGCCGCCCTTGTAGCCAATCAGGTAGGGCACGGTGCTGCCAATGGCCGAACCGAGCGAGGCCATTACGGCATAGGTAATCAGTTTGCGCGGATTCAGCGCCACGTAATAGGCGATGATCGGATCCAGCGGAATACCGAAGAACGAGGCATCAATGAGGCCGATGATAAAAACGGCCCACACGCCGCCCAAAGGGGCGAGCGCCGCCATGATCCACGCCTTGTAACGCACCAGGAAATGCTTGAGGGCCTTCACCGCGTCTGCTTGTCTGCGCTCCGGGAAAGTCGGCGGCCACAGCCAGCAGGCCACGCCACTACACGCTCTCCGCGCGCCTTTGAAGATGTAAGTCAATTGTATCAAGACGGGGACAGCCGGGGTGAATACTCGGTTAAGGGCCACCACGCCCGGCCTGCCCTATAATCACCCCAGCATGAGCACCCATCACACAGCCGCCCGGCGCGCCGAAGAGCTGCGCGAGTTGATCCGCCACCACGAGCACTGCTACTTCGTGCTCGACCGGCCGGAGATCAGCGACGCCGACTTCGACCGCCTGGTCAACGAGTTGAAGGCCATCGAGCGCGAGCATCCCGAACTGGTCACGCCCGACTCTCCCACCCAGCGCGTAGGAGGCACGGCGCGCGAAGGCTTCGTCAAGGTGGCGCACTCGGCTCCCATGCTGTCGCTTGATAACGCCTACAGCGAGGACGAACTGTGCGAATGGGCTCGCAAGGCCACCGGGTTGGCCGGCACGGCGGAGATCGAGTTTGAGTGTGAGTACAAGCTCGACGGCCTGAGCATGGCCCTGCACTATGAACCCGCCGAACCCGCGGGCGCAAGGTTCGTAAAGGGCATCACGCGCGGCGACGGAACGGTGGGTGAGGACGTCACGGCCAACCTGCGCACCATCAAGAGCATTCCGCTTACCGTCAGCCATGCACAGTTGAAGAAGGCCGGACTCACGGCTCCCTTTGAGGTTCGCGGCGAAGTGCTGATGCCGACGCGCAGCTTCCAGGCCATCAACGAGCAGCGCGAGGAGCAGGGCCTGGCGCCATTTGCCAATCCTCGCAACTCCGCCGCCGGTGCCGTGCGCGTGCTGGAGCCCAACGTCACCGCCGCACGCCGCCTGGATTTTTACAGCTACTTCCTGCTGCAGCAGGGCGAGCCCGTGAAGGCCTCGCAGTGGGAGGGCCTGGAGGCGATGTCCGCCGCGGGATTCAAGGTCAATCCCAACCGCCGCCGCGCGCAGGGCTGGAGGAGGTCTGGCAGTTCATCGTCGCCACCGAGGCCGCGCGAGATCAGCTCCCCTATGAGATTGATGGCGTCGTGGTGAAGGTCAACTCGACGGCCCTGTGGACGCGGCTGGGCTTTACCGGCAAGGCTCCGCGCTGGGCCACGGCGTACAAGTTCGCGGCGCGCGCGGCCATCACACAGATTGAAGACATCCTCATCCAGGTGGGCCGCACCGGCAAACTGACGCCCGTGGCCGCGCTCACACCTGTGGCCATCGGTGGCACCACCGTCAGCCGCGCCACGCTGCACAACCAGGATGAGATCGAGCGGCTGGGCGTGCGCATTGGCGATCACGTGATGGTCGAACGCGGCGGCGACGTCATCCCCAAGGTGACGCGCGTTGTGGCGGACAAAGATCATCCGCGCGGTACGCGGAAGTTCGCCATGCCCACGCACTGCCCCGAATGCGGCGGCCACGTGGTACGCGCCGAAGGCGAGGTCAACAGCTTCTGCGTCAACGTCA
>CAVRDQ010000059.1:0-26910 GCA_963719655.1 uncultured Acidobacteriota bacterium
TAGGCCGCGGAGATGCCGGCCACGTCGGCAATGTTTTCCGCCAGCGTCTGTTCGCCATTCACCGCCAAATCCGGGAATGGGTGATAGCTGCTGTACTGTTCGGCCAGCCGCTTGGTCGCCGCGCCAAAGTGGTCCAGGTCGGCCTTGGTCCACCAGTTGTGCAGCGCGCCGGTGGAATCAAACGTGGAGCCCTCGTTGTCAAAGGTGTGGCTGATCTCGTGTCCGATGATGGAGCCGATGGCGCCGTAGTTGGCCGCCGCCGGAGCCTCGGCGTCAAAGAACGGAGGCTGCAGGATGGCCGCCGGGAAGCTGAGCGCGTTTTGCAGCGGCAGGTTGACGGCATTCACCGTCTGCGGCTCCATGCTCCACTCCTTCTTGTCCACCGGCGCACCCAGGCGCTTCACCTCGCGGTGATAGACGAACAAGCTGGCGCGATGCAGGTTGCCCAATATGTCGTCCGGCTTGATCTCGAGGCCGTCGTAGCTGCGCCAGGTCTCCGGGTAGCCAATGCCGACGTAGAGCGTGTTGAGCTTGGCCTGCGCTTCGGCCTTGGTCGCCGGAGCCATCCAGTCCAGGGCGTCAATGCGTTTGCGGAAGGCGGCGATGATGTTGCTCACCATCTCCTGCGCGCGCTGCTTGGCCTCCGGAGTGAAATAGCGCTCGGCGTAGATCTTGCCCACGGCGTCGCCCAGCACGAAATTCACAATGCCCACTCCGCGCTGCCAGCGCGGACGCTGCTCGGTGGTGCCGCTCAACGTTTTGCCGAAGAAGTCAAAGCGCTCGTCGGCGTAGGCCTTGGGCAATACGCTGGAGGCGGATTCGATCTGGTGATAGGCGAGCCAGTTCTTCCAGCTATCCAGCGGCTGACTTTCCACCAGCGCGGCCTCGCCTACAAACGCCGAAGGCTGCCACACGGTGAAGGTCTTCTGATGCCCAAGCCCGGCGGCGCGGAAGTACTCCGCCCAGTCCAACCCCGGAGCCTTCTGCTGGAACTCCGCTCTCTTCCAGGTGTTGTCGGCCTTCAACGTGTCGTCGTCTTCGGCCAGCGTCCAATGCTTTTCGGCGATGGCCGTCTCGAGTGCAACGACGCTTTTGGCGCGCTCTTCCGGCTTATCGTAGCCGGCCAGCTTGAAGATGGCGGCAACGTGCGCCAGGTAGTGCTCGCGCACCTTGACCATGTGCTCGCTTTTCGCAAGGTAGTATTCGCGGTCGGGCAGCATCAGTCCGCCCTGCAGCAAATAAGCCGCGTAGTGGCCGCTGTCGTGGAAGCCCGGCGCCACCCACAGTCCGAAGAGGTTCGATGTGTGGAAGTTCGTATTGTTCAGCGCGTCCACGTCGGCGCGCAGGGTCTTGCCCAGTTCCCGTGCCAGTTGATGTTTATTCTGGATGGCGGCAATCTCATCCAGTTGCGCCTTGATCGGTGTCAGCCCGGCGGCCTCAATGGCCTTCTCGTCCATGTAGGAGTTGTAGAGGTCGGCGATCTTGCGTGCGTCCGTGCCAGCAGCGGCGCTGGACTTTGCGGCCTCTTCGATGATGGCGGCCGTGCGCTTGCTGCTGATGTCATCCAACTGGCTGAAGACGCCGATGCGGGCGCGGTCGGCCGGCAGCACGGTGGTGCGCAGCCATTCGCCATTGGAGTACAGGAAGAAGTCGTCGCCGGGGTTTACCGAGCGGTCCATGTGGCTGGGGGCGATGCCGTGTTGAACGGGGCTTTGCGCAGCGGCAGTGGCCATTGCCAGCAGGGCGGAGCAAGCCAGCAGCAGGAATGTGCGGGGCATCTGAATCGAACGAATCTTGCGCTTCGAGAAAATCATAAGGTCTCCCATGCCCGGATGGCTTCCTTGCGGTGTGGTCGCGAAAAGATCCGCCTCCGGCAGCAAACTAGTGTAGTTGACCGCTCCACGAAAAGGGTAGTCCGCCTGTCGCGCAATGGAATGCCCCGGCCGAAACCGGGGCGTTATAAGCACTGATCTGCGCAACTTCAGCCAATGCGCTCAAACTGATATCCAGCGGCGGCCAGAGCGGTCAGCAGATGCTCCACGTGCTCGTTGCCGCGCGTCTCCATCGTCAGGTCAATGGCCGAATAGCCCAGGTCCACGCCGAACTTGCGGTCGTAGCTGGTCTCCACGATGTTGGCGCGATGATCGGCCAGCAGGCCCGTCAGCTTGTGCAGCGCGCCGGGATAATCCGGCAGATGAATGCGCAGGCGGATCAGGCGTCCGTCCTTGGCCAGGCCGCGCTCGATGATGCGCGACAGGATGCCCACGTCAATATTGCCGCCGCTGATGACGGCTGCGATGCGCTTGCCCGTGCAGTTGATCTTGTGGTGCAGGATGGCCGCAACGGCCGCCGCTCCGGCGCCTTCCGCCACGGTCTTTTCGCGCTCCAGCAGCAGCAGGATGGCCGAGGCGATCTCCTCTTCCTCGACCGTTACGATCTCGTCCACATACTTCTGCACCATGGGCAGCGTGCGAGTGCCGGCCGTGCGCACGGCAATGCCATCGGCCAGGGTGCTGGCCACCGGGAGGGTCACCAGGTGTCCGGCTTCCACCGCGGCCTTCATCGAGGGCAAACGCGAGGTCTGCACGCCGATGACCTTGATGCGGGGGTTGATTTCCTTCAGCGCGCAGGCCATTCCGCTGATCAGGCCTCCGCCGCCGATGGCCGTGATGACCACATCCACGTCGGGCAACTGGCCCAGCAACTCCAGCCCCAGCGAGCCCTGCCCGGCGATCACGGCGTCATCGTCAAAGGCATGGATGAAGGTGATGCCGTCGGCTGCGGAGCGGCGCCTGGCCTCGTCACAGGCCTCGTCGTAGTTGGCGCCAAACAGAACCACCTCGCCGCCAAAGCGCCGCGTGGCCATTACCTTATTCAAGGGAGTCGCCAGCGGCATCACGATCTGCGCGCGCACTCCGCGCTTGGTGGCGTGGTAGCTGACGGCCTGTGCATGGTTGCCGGCACTGGCGGCAATCAATCCGCGCGAGCGCTCTGCTTCGGTCAGCAGAAGAATCTTGTTGAGCGCGCCGCGCTCCTTGTAAGCGCCGGTCATCTGCAGGTTTTCCAGCTTCAGGTAAACCTTGTTGCCGGAGAGCTGCGAGAAGGTTTCCGAGTGCGAGCACGGCGAGAGGAAGAGTGACTCGCGAATGCGCTCATGCGCCCGCCGGACGTCATCCACTGTGACCATGGTTGTTGCAGCGCCTGCCGACATCAATACCTTCCTCCAAGGGAAAAGCGATGCACCTCGTCCTGATGAACGATGGAACGTTCACTGGAATGATGGCTGCTCGCGGGGAGTTCCTTCAGTATACGCGAATCGCAGGCCGGGCATATGCGATGGCGGTAAAGTCCAGCCCCGGGGCCGCCGATGAAATCTGTGAGGAAAGGGAAGAGCCATGGTGAACGGGGAACCGCTATATACAAAGACGCTCATCTGCTGGAAGTTGACGCTGGCCTATTTCGGCAAGACCCTGGCTTGCCTGAACAGCGCTCTGTTGCTGACCTTGGCTTCGGCCGGCATGGGCCTAGCCTGGCTCTGCTGCTGGCTGGAGCGTTTTCTCAATGGACGCCGCGCCACCACCTGGTTGCTGCCGCTGCGCCGCGCCGCCGAGCGCTCCCCAATGCCGGAGTCCGAAGAGGCTGACATGCGCGTATCCGTGGCCGATGCCTCGCCCACTCCGGCCAAGGCGCAGCCTTTCGTCATGCAGAATCGCGCGCCGCGCACCATTGACGGACTTCTCCGCACGCGCAGCGCAGCCTCCCGGATGGAGGATCGCGCCGCGTCTTCCAGCGCTTCCTCTCCCATGGTCCACTAGGCCGCCCACCCCCCGGCAACGGTCCCCTACAAGCGAATCTGAATCTCCAGCTCTAGATTGCCACCAGGGTGCGCCTCACCAGGGCGCGCCGCTCGACGTGCCAGCGCCAAGGCTGCGGATGCCCCTCCGCGGGCGCCGACGATCAGCTTCCAAGAAAAAATAGGAAAAATGACGAAATCGTGCATTTCGCTCTTGACATTGCGAGTGGTCTAAATCAGACTGAATCGGCAAAGAGAGGTCGGTTGTGGACCAATTTCCCGGCATTCCATTGGATTCCGCCTCCACTTCCTCTCCGCTGACCACGGTCAGCCTGTAGCAACGCCCGACGAGGGGCACGATTCATGTTTCGCGGCAACTGCCCAACCCGACTGGATGAGAAGGGCCGTCTTAAGATCCCGGCTGATTTCAAGCATGAAATCGACCGCGCTTACGACAGCCAATTTTATCTGACCAGCCGGGACAAGAAGGTTATCGAACTGTATCCCCTCAAGGAGTGGGAACAGATCGAGGATCGCCTTGCGAAGCTGCCGACCTCGAACCTGGCGGTGCAGAAGTTTTTGAACATCACCAGCTTTTACGGCCAGAGCGTGAACATGGACCCGCAGGGCCGTCTGACCGTCAGCGACCGTCTGCGCGGCCTCTTCAACCTGAAAGGGGAAGTGGCCATCGTGGGCAAGCTGAATCGCATGGAGATTCGCCCGATGGACGAGTTCGCCGAGTACGTGAACGCGAATTCGATCAGCGACGAAGAGAACGACCAGCTTTCGGATCTGGGTATTTAAGTGGCGGACGGCAGTTCAGAGTCCGCAAGCGATTCCAGCGCCCCAAGGGGCGTGCATGGTGGAGGCAGATTCAACCATGCGCCTGTTCTTTTTAATGAGGCAATTCACTTCCTGGCCATCCGGCGCGGGGGAACTTACGTGGATGCCACTCTCGGGTTGGGCGGGCACAGTTCGGCAATCGCCGCTGCGCTCGGCCGCGAGGGCCGGCTGATCGCGTTTGATAAGGACCCTGTGGCGCTGGAAATGGCTCGCCAACGTCTGGCTGCCCCCGAAGGGCGCCAGGACGACTGGCCCGAGGTTGTGCTGCATCACGCGTCCTACGCCGAACTGGCCCAGCGCGTGGCTCCCGGCAGCGCAGACGGCGTACTGGCCGACCTTGGCGTCAGCTCGATGCAGTTGGACGATGCCAGCCGAGGATTCAGTTTTCAGGCGGACGGCCGACTCGATATGCGTATGAATCCCGAGTCGGAGTTGACCGCCGAACAAGTGGTAAACCAGTTCGGCGAGAGCGATCTCGCAGACCTGATTTACGAATTCGGTGAGGAGAGGAGGTCGCGGAGAATCGCCAGAGCAATTGTTCGGGCGCGGCCGGTAAGAACGACCGCTCATCTAGCACAAGTTGTATCGGCCGCGGCCCGGCCAATCCATCCTGCCAAAGGTAAAGGCAAAGGCATTCATCCCGCGACGCTGACTTTTCAAGCGATCCGGATTTTCGTAAACCGTGAACTGGAAGATTTAGACGCGCTGCTTCGCGCGGCGCCAATCGTGGTAAAGCCGGGTGGAAGGCTGGTGGTCATCAGCTTTCACTCCCTGGAAGACCGCAGGGTGAAGGATGCCGTGCGGGATGGACATCGTGACGGAGTGTGGCTGGCGCTGAGCAAGAAGCCGGTGATCGCCACTCCGGAAGAGATGGATGAGAATCCGCGTTCGCGTTCCGCCAAACTGCGGGCCGCCGAGCGCATGGCGCCCGTGGTGGGGCGCGGCAATAGATAGAGTTTTGTGAATATTTGAATTTTCTTTGCAAATTGTGTGGAAAAAGCTGTGCATGCTGTGGAGAACTTTCAGGGCAGGGAGTAAAGGTCATGGCGATCTGGGCAGCGGCGTTGCCGCAGAAAATCTATTCGCGGAAGCAGAGCGCGACGATTGCGCCTCCGCGCCGTTACATGCCGGGCGCGCCGGAGATCTACTTCAACAAGGCGATTGATAACTCCCGCCTGGTGCGTACCCGTGACATCGAGCGGCGCAACGAGATGCGCGTCTTCTTCGCCACCGTGGCGATCGTCTTCCTCGTTCTGCTGCTGGACGCCGGACAGCACTACCGCTCGCAGGTGTACGGCTACAGGATCGAAGAGGCGCGCGCGCAGTGCGATCAACTGGCGGACGTCAATCGCACGCTGCGGCTGGAAGAAGCGACGCTGAAGAATCCCGAGCGCATTGATGCCCTGGCCGGGCAGATGGGGTTGGCGCGGCCGGCCGTGGGCCAGGTGCAGCTGATGGAATCCTCGGGCAGCGATTCAAACGTGCCGGTAATGGCGCGCGCGGGCAACATCAGCGTGGTCTCGGTTCCGAACTAAACCGACGGCCGCGGGATGCCGCAGCATGACGGGAGAGCCTGGAAAGACCCTGGGCGCTTTCCGTGCCCGGACCTCCGGCACGGTGGCGCCCGTTTTTCGTGCCGCTTCCGCCGGCGTACTCTAGAAAGATAAACTCCCGGTTTGCGATGGGAGACGTGGGTGCAAGCGATGGCGTCAGGCGGGAAAAACTCAGTCAATACGAAATGGCGCCTGTTTGGCTTTGGCGCGTTCTTGTTTGTCTGGGCGCTGGTCATCGTCTTTCGCCTGGTCTGGCTGCAGGTGGTGCAGTATCCCCACTGGTTGCAGAAGGCGCAGCACCAGCAGCAGCGCACCGAGGACGTCGCTCCGCAGCGCGGCATCATTTACGACCGCAACGGCCAGGAGCTGGCGATGACCGTTCCGGTGGACTCGGTCTTTGCCGTGCCCAGCGAAATTCCCGATCAGAAGAATGCGAGCATGTTGCTGGCCGCGCTCACCGGCGAAAACGCCGACGCCCTGCTGGAGCGCATGAAGGCGCAGCACAACTTTGCCTGGGTGGCGCGCAAGGTGGATGCCGATACGGCCTCCCGCATTCGCGCCCTGAACCTGCGCGGCATCTACTTCCAGACGGAGCATAAGCGTTTTTATCCCAAGCGCCAGCTGGCGGCGCAGGTGCTTGGCTACGTTGGCATGGAAGATTCAGGCCTCGCCGGCATTGAGCACCAATATCAGGAGGAGTTGAACGGCGTGAAGGGGCGCATGCTCCTCACCCTGGACGCCCGGCGCAAAACGATCAACCACATCGAGCAGCCGCCCGAGCCTGGCTCAAACCTGGTGCTGACCATTGACGAAAAGATTCAGTACATTGCCGAGAAGGAGCTGGCGCAGGCCATGGACGAGACCCATGCCGCCAGCGGAACGGTGGTCGTGCAGAATCCGCGCACGGGTGAGATTTTGGCCCTGGCCAACGCACCAACGTTCAATCCAAATATCTCGAAGGAAATCACACAGGAGAAGCTGAAGAACCACGCCGTCAGCGACGTCTACGAGCCAGGCTCGGTCTTCAAGACCGTGACCTTCTCATCGGCCTTCGAGGAGAAGGTCGCCACGCCGGAGGAGATCATCAACTGCGATCCCGGCTACGTGATGATTGGCGGCATCAAGATTCGCGACTCGCATCACATCGGCACCGTCACCATGGAGCGCGCCTACGCCGAATCCAGTGACGTTGGCGCCGTGCGCCTGGCGTTGCGACTCGGCCCGGAGCGTTTTTTCCGCCACATTCAGAGTTATGGCTTCGGCCAGCAGACGAACATCGAGCTGCCCGGAGAGACGCGCGGCCTGGTGCGGCGTCCGGAGCGCTGGGCGGCATCTTCCATCGGCTCCATGTCCATTGGGCAGGAGGTCGGCGTGACTCCGTTGCAGGTGGTCAGCATGATGTCGGCCATTGCCAACGATGGCGTCTACACTCCGCCGCGCATTGTCGCCGGCGTCACTCCGCCCAGCCAGGGATATCAACGCATCGAGTTTCATCCCGCGCAGCAGCACCGCGCCATCAGTTCCATGACGGCGGCCATCATGCGTCGCGCCACGGAGGAGGTCGTGCTCGATGGCACCGCTCGCCGCGCCATCCTCGATGGTTACACCTCGGCGGGCAAGACCGGTACGGCGGAGAAGGTTGATCCGCGCACCCACGCCTACTCCAAGACGGACTACGTGGCCAGCTTCGTCGGCTTCGCCCCGGTCAACACCCCGGCCATCACCATCGCCGTCATATTGGATACGCCCAAAGGCTTGCACCAGGGCGGACAGGTTAGCGCGCCGGTGTTTAAGCGCGTGGCCGAACAGGTGCTCGCCTATATGGGTGTGCCGCACGACGTGGAACCGAAAAATAACTCGACACGCCGTCAACTGGTGGCCAGGGCCGCCGAGCGCGACGCCGAAGAGGCGCAGTCGAACGGCGCACCCGTGTTGCCGGAATTTGCCTCCACGGCCATGCCTGCCGGGCAGGCCGCACCGGCTCCCATGCCGCAGCCGGTGCCGGGCGCACCGAAGTCGCAGGCCGGGCCCGCCGCGCCCATGGCGCAGCATCTGCCGCCAGCGGCCGCCGCGCAACCTCCGTCGCACCCCGGCAGCGTGGTGCTCGATGTGGGAGCGGGTTCCACGGTACCATCATTCATGGGCCTTTCCATGCGTGCCGCCGTGGAGGCGGCCCATCGCGCGGGATATGAGTTGCAGGTGCTAGGCAGTGGCGTGGCCCGGGAGCAGCAACCAGCGCCGGGATCGCATCTGCCGCAAGGGTCGAGGATTGTCGTGCGCTTTGCCCGCTGAGGCCGTTGGGCGAGCGCCTGGCCGGAGAGAATGCTGGATGAACTTCCTGGAAATATTGGACGGTGCCGAAGTATTGCTGCAGCAGGGCGACTGCGCGGTCAAGGGTCTGGACTACGACTCCCGCCGCGTAAAGCCCGGCTGGGTGTTTGTCGCCATGCGTGGCGGCAGCACGGACGGCAACCGTTACATTGACGCGGCCATCCAATCCGGCGCCGTCGCGGTCGTCACCGACTCCGCCGACGAGTTGCCGCGTGAAGGCGTGGCCTGGGCCGTGGTGCCGCACGGACGCCGCGCGCTGGCCCGCCTGAGCGCCAACTTCTACAAGCATCCCGGCGAGCGCCTGCGCGTCACCGGCATTACGGGCACCAACGGCAAGACGACGACCACGTTCATCCTGGAGGCCATTCTGAAGGCCGCCGCGCGCAAGAACGCGCTCATCGGAACCGTGGAGTATCACCTGCCGGGCGAGGTCATCGCCGCGCCGCACACTACGCCGGAGTCGCTCGAGCTCAATCAGCTCTTCGCGCGCGCGCTTTCGAATGGCGCCACCGAGGCCGTCATGGAGGTCAGCAGCCACGCCCTCGACCAGGGCCGCGTCTTCGGTATCCCGTTTGACGTTGCCGTCTTCAGCAATCTTACGCAGGATCACCTCGACTACCACGCGACCATGGAAGACTACTTCGCCGCCAAGCGCATCCTCTTTGAGGGTTGCGGCACGGAGCCGCCGCGCTGCGCCATCGTTAACATTGACGACGAAGTTGGCCGCAAGCTGGCCGAGTTCTCCAAGAAGCGCTCGCGGGTCTTTACCTATGGCGTCGAGGCCGGAGACTTCCACGCCGAAGCCCTGGAGATGACGCCGCAGGGCAACCGCTTTACACTTACCACGCCGGACGGCCCCATCGTGCTGCGCTCGCCGCTCGTAGGCCGCGTCAACGTTTACAACGTGATTGCCGCCTGCGCCGCCGCCTACGCCCGCGGCTGCACCGCTGCGCAGATTGCCGATGGCATCGCCCGCATGGAGCGCGTTCCCGGCCGCTTTGAGCGCGTGGACGAAGGCCAGCCCTTTGCCGTTGTGGTGGACTACGCCCACACCGATGACGCGTTGCGCAACCTGACGCGGCTGGCTCGCGACTTCGCCACGCGCAGTCAGGGCCGGGTCATCACTCTCTTCGGCTGCGGCGGAGATCGCGATCGCGCCAAGCGTCCTAAGATGGCTCGCGCCGCCGGTGAGGGAAGTGACTTTGTCGTGCTCACCTCGGACAACCCGCGCAGTGAGGATCCCGTGGCCATCATCGGTGAAAGCCTTCCGGCGCTCACCGAGACCGGCGTGCGTTTCGTCACCGAGCCCGATCGCCGCAAGGCCATCGCGCTGGCGTTGGCCGAAGCAAAATCCGGAGACATCATTCTGCTTGCCGGCAAGGGGCACGAGCGCGTGCAAATCACCCGCGCCGGCGAGTTTCCCTTTGACGATCACCAGGTGGCCAGCGAGGAGTTGAATCGCCTCGGCCACCATCGTGGAGGGCCAGGCCGATGAAATTCTCATTGGGCAGGATCGCCGAACTTGTGCAGGGGCAGGGCGACGTTGCATCGGCCGCCATCGCCCAGGGCTACTCCATTGACACGCGCACGCTGCTTCCGGGCGAGCTCTTCTTCGCCATTCGCGGCGAGCGTCTGGATGGCCACGATTACGTGGAGACCGCGCTCAAGGCCGGCGCCATCGCGGCCGTCGTTGAAGCCGGCCAAATTGCGCGTTGGCCCGGCGCAGCGCTCATCGCCGTCAAGGATACAACCGTGGCCCTGCAGCATCTCGGCGCGGCGGCGCGGCGCGTTTGGGGAAAGAAGCTGATCGCCGTCACCGGCTCGGCCGGCAAGACGACCACAAAGGAATGTATCGCGCACCTGCTTGGCGTGCGCTACCGGGTGTTGAAGTCGCTGGGCAACTTGAACAACCACTTTGGCCTGCCCATGCAGTTGCTGCGCCTGGAGCCGGAGCACGACCTCGCCATCATCGAGATGGGCATGTCGCACGCGGGAGAGATCACGCGCCTTGCGCAGATTGCCGCTCCGGACGAAGGCGTGGTCACCAACGTCGGCCTTGCGCACCTGGAGAACTTCGAATCGCAGGATGGCATCGCCCGCGCCAAGTACGAGCTCATCGAGTCCCTGCCTGCCGGGGGCCACGCCTACCTCAACGCAGATGATCCTTATGTCTCGCAGTTTGGCCGCGACTTCCACGGCCGCGTCACCTTGTACGGAGTCACGCATCCGGCGGAGTGGCGTGCCGAGCAGATTGTGGAGCGCGGCGTGCTGGGTTCGGACTTTGCATTGCACGGGCCGCAGGGCCAGATTCCGGCGCGCCTGCCATTGCCCGGACGCCACAACGTGATGAACGCTTTGGCCGGGGTGGCCGTCGCATGGGCGCATGGCGTCACACTGGAAGAGTGTGCGGCCGCCCTGGCAACCCTGAGCCCCGGAGACAAGCGCGGTGAGGTGCTGGAAGTCGAAGGCGCCATCCTGGTCAACGATTGCTACAATTCCAATCCGCAGGCATTGGACAGCATGGTTTGCGCCCTGGGGAATACGCCCGCCACGCGCCGCATCGTGTTGGCCGGAGAGATGCTCGAGCTCGGTCCGGAGGCCGCGCGCCTGCACCATCAGTGCGGAAGCAACATGGCGCAGCACGGCGTCGGCATCGTCATCGGAGTGCGCGGCAATGCCACGCACATCGTCGAGGGCGCGCGCCAGGCCGGTGTCGCCTCCGAGTTTGTGGATACCCCCGAGGAGGCGGGACGCTGGCTGGCCCTCAACCTCCGTGCGGGAGACGTTGTTCTGCTCAAGGGCTCGCGGGGCGTTGGCCTGGAGCGTGCGCTTGTGGCATTTGCCGCCGAGCGCGGAAAATAGATTAGCGGGGCGCAAGCCGCGCACAGAACGAGGTTCCTTTTGCTCTACTGGCTGCTCTACGAATACATATTCCGGCACTTCAACCTCGGACCGTTCCGCATCTTCCGGTACCTGACGTTTCGCACGGCCTTTGCCAGCCTGACGGCGATGTTCATGGCGCTCATCATCGGCCCGGCGGTCATCCGCCGCCTGCGCGAATTCCAGATCGGCCAGTACATCCGCGAAGAGGGCCCGCGCTCGCACCAGAAGAAGGCCGGCACGCCCACCATGGGCGGCCTCTTGATTGTCGTCTCCATTGTGCTGCCCACCTTGCTCTGGGCGGATCTGGGCAATCCCTTCATCTGGCTGGTCGTCTTGTCCACGCTTTCCTTCGGAGCCATCGGCTTTGCCGACGATTATCTCAAGGTGGTCCACAAGCAGAACCTCGGTTTGAACGGACGCAGCAAATTGCTGTTGCAAACCCTGGTGGCCTTCATCATCGCCGTCACCCTCATCCTCATCCAGGCCTCGGGGCAGTATTCCACGCACCTGATTGTGCCGTTCTTCAAGCGCTTTCATCCGGATCTCGTCGTCGGCGCGCTCTATCACATTCCGCACATGTGGCCCATTGCGTTTCTGCCATTCATCATCTTCGTGATCTTCGTGCTGGTGGGTTCCACCAACGCGGTCAACCTGACGGATGGTCTGGACGGGCTGGCCATCGGCTGCACTCTGATCGCCGCCGGAGCCTTGACGGTCCTGACTTACGTCAGCGGCCACGCCGTCTTTTCCGACTATCTTGAGTTGCAGAAGATGCCGCAGGTTGGCGAACTGACCATCTTCTGCGGAGCCATGATGGGCGCCTCCATCGGCTTCCTCTGGTACAACACCTACCCGGCTGAGGTCTTCATGGGAGACGTGGGCTCGCTCGCCCTGGGTGGCGCCATCGGCACGGTGGCGGTCATCATCAAGCAGGAGCTTTTGCTGCCCTTCATCGGCGGCATCTTTGTCCTGGAGGCCCTTTCGGTCATCATTCAAGTGGGTTCGTTTAAGCTGCGTGGCAAACGCGTCTTCCTCATGGCCCCGCTGCATCATCACTTTGAGCAACTGGGCTGGTCGGAATCCAAGGTCATCGTGCGCTTCTGGATTGGCTCGCTGATCTTTGCGCTCTTTGCCCTCACCACCCTCAAGTTGCGGTAACTTACTAATAGGCCTCATGCCGGCGGAGAGAATTGCGATGGACGTAAAGGGCAAAAGGGTATTGGTGGTTGGCCTGGGCAAGTCGGGCGTGGCGTCGGCGCTCTTTCTGGAGTCGCGTGGCGCGCGCGTCACCGTTAGCGACGCCAAGAGCGAAGATCAGTTGCGCAATGAGATTCCTGCGTTGCTCGACCGCGGCATCACCGTCGAGACAGGCAAGCACGGCGAGCGCACCTTCCGCGACCAGGACTTGATCGTCGTCAGTCCCGGCGTGCCGCAGGATGTTCCTCCGCTGCAACATGCGCGCCGCCTCGGCATCCCCGTCATCGGTGAAATCGAGCTGACCGCGCGCTTCCTCCGCGGACACATCGTGGCCATCACCGGCTCCAACGGCAAGACCACGACCACCACGCTTACCGGCGAGGTCATCGCCAGCGGCGGACGACAGACCCTGGTGGGCGGCAACATCGGCACTCCGGCCATCACCTTCGTCGAGCACTCTTCGGCCGAGACCTGGGTGGTTTTGGAGATCAGCAGCTTCCAGCTCGAATCCATTGAGAGTTTCCGGCCGCACATCGCCGCCATCCTCAACGTCACGCCGGACCACCTCGACCGTCACGGTTCGATGGAGAACTACGTCGCGGCCAAGCGGCGCATCTTTGAGAATCAAACCGCCGAGGACTACGCCGTTCTCAACGCCGACAACCCCATCACCCGCTCCATGGCCGAAGGCCTGAAGCCGCAGGTGCTCTGGTTCAGCCGCCTCGCCGAGGTCGAGCGCGGAGCCTTTGTGCGCGATGGGAAGATTTTCTTCCGCGATGGCCGCCTCACGGAGGTTCTGCCACTCGCCGAGATTGCGCTCAAGGGCGCGCATAACGTGGAGAACGTTCTTGCCGCGGTCGCCATCGGCATGGCCGCCGGTGTGGAAGCGGCCGCCATACGCCGCGCCGTGAAGGATTTCCGCGCCGTCGAGCATCGCCTGGAGTACGTGGACACCCTGCGCGGCGTTCAATATTTCAATGACTCCAAGGCCACCAACGTGGACGCCACCATCAAGGCTCTGCAATCCTTCCCGGCCAACATCCATCTCATCCTGGGCGGCAAGGATAAGGGCAGCGACTACACCGAGCTGAACCCTCTGCTCGCCGAGCGCGTCAAGCGTGTCTACACCATCGGTGCTGCGGCCGCCAAAATCGAATCGCAGATCGGCTCCACCGTGCCTGTCACCAGCGCGCAGACCCTGGAGGCAGCGGTGCGCAAGGCCGCCGACCTGGCCGTGGAAGGCGACATCGTGCTGTTGGCTCCGGCCTGCGCCAGCTTCGACCAGTTTGCCAGCTACGAGGAGCGCGGACGCGTCTTCAAGTCGCTGGTGCAGTCGCTGGCGGCCCTGCACTCGGCCTCGCCCGGAGGAGTTCGCTAGTGGCCAAGCACAGCAGCACCGACCGCTGGATCTTCAGCGTGACTATGCTGCTGGTCTTCGCCGGACTGGCCATGGTCTTCAGCGCCTCGGCCATCGTGGCCAAAACGCGCTTCGGCTCGGAGACCACCTTTCTGCGCCATCAGATTCTCTATGCCGTCATCGGTCTGGCCGCCATGCTGGCCCTCATGCGTTTTGACTACCGCAAGCTGAACCGGCAGGCGCTGATCTTCGCCATCCTCGGCGGCACCTGCCTCCTTCTGGTGGCTGTTTTCTTTCTGGACCGTTCGCACAACACGCATCGCTGGATCAAGCTCGGCATTCTTTCCTTTCAGCCCTCCGAGCTGGCCAAGCCCGCCATCATCCTCTTCATGGCGCACTTCCTGTCCACCCGTTTGCGCGCCATCACGGACTGGCGTCACACTCTGATTCCTGCCGTCGCGCCCACCCTGGTCTTTTGCGTGCTCATTGTGGCGCAGCCCGACCTCGGCACCTCCATGACCTGCGCATTCATTACGGCCGCCATCCTCTGCATCTGCGGCATGGAGTGGAAGTATTTCGCCTATGCGGTGTTGTTCTCCATCCCGCCGCTGTATTTTCTGCTCTTCCGCACGGCGTGGCGTCTGCGGCGCCTCATGGCCTTCTGGGACCCCACTCGCGATCCCCAGGGCGCGGGCTTCCACATCCTGCAATCGCTCATCGCCGTCGGCACCGGAGGCCTGCAGGGGCAGGGCTTCATGGAAGGCAAGCAGAAGCTCTTCTATCTGCCGGAGCAGCACACCGACTTCATCTTCGCCGTCATCAGCGAGGAGCTCGGTCTCATCGGCTCCGTGCTCTTCGTCGTGGCCTTCAGCGTGTTCTGTTATCGCGGCCTGCGCGCGGCCTGGAATACGCGCGACCCCTTTGCCCGGCTGCTCGCCGTCGGCATCACGGCCATGATCGGCATCCAGGCATTCTTCAATATCAGCGTGGTACTGGGATTGCTGCCCACAAAAGGCATCCCGCTGCCCCTGGTCAGCTACGGAGGCTCGTCGCTGATTGTCAGTTTAGCGAGCATCGGCGTGCTGCTCAACATCACGCAGCAGACGGATTAACGATGAGGATTCTACTGGCAGGCGGAGGCACGGGTGGTCACGTCATACCGGCCCTGGCCGTGGCCGAAGAACTGCGCGCCGGCGGTCACCAGGTGGCCTTCATGGGCTCTGCGCGCGGCCTGGAGACGCGCCTCGTCCCCGACGCCGGCTTTCCCCTGCACCTCGTTCCCATCGGCCAGCTCAATCGCGTCACCCTGGCAACGCGCCTGCGCACCATCGCCGGATTGCCTCTCGCGGTCGTTTCGGCCATGCGCATCCTGCGTGAATTCCGCGCCCAGGTGGTCATCGGCGTGGGCGGCTATGTGGCCGGACCGGCCACCATGGCCGCCGTGCTGCTGCGTATCCCCATCGTTCTCTTTGAGCCCAACGTCGTCCCCGGCTACGCCAACCGCGCCGTCGCCCGCTTTGCCTCGAATGCCGCCGTGCACTTTGCGCAGACCGGCAAATGGTTTCGCCGCTTTGAAGTCACGGGAGTTCCGGTGCGCCCGGCGTTTTTCTCTCTGCCCGCGCGGCGCAGCCAGCCGCCCACTCTGCTCGTCTTTGGCGGAAGCCAGGGTGCGCGCGCGCTCAACAACCTGATGATCGAGGCCGCGCCCAAGCTGCTCGAAAGGATTCCCGGCCTGCACATTGTGCACCAGACGGGAGCGCACTCCTTTGGAGCCCTGCAACTGGCGATGGCCGCCGAGGCTCCCACGGTCGAGGTTCGCGCCTTCATTGACGATATGGCGCAGGCATTCGCCGACGCCGACCTCATCGTCTGTCGCTCCGGCGCCTCCACCGTGGCGGAGATCGCCGCGGCCGGAAAGTGCGCGCTCTTCGTCCCGTTTCCCGGAGCCGCCGACGATCACCAGTTGCGCAACGCCGAATTGCTGGCAAACGAGGGTGCGGCACTGCTGATCCCGGAGAACGAGCTCACCGTTGCATCATACGTGGACATGGTTGCCGCGCTGCTGGGCGACGCGCCCCGCATGGCCCGTATGGCCGGTCGCGCCCATCAACTCTCGCACCCCGGCGCAGCCGCTCGCATCGCGCAGATGGCTCTGGAGGCAGTAAGAAAACAGTAGAAGAGTTTTGCGGAAACGAAGTACGCGCTACGGAGTCAGGTACTCGCGGATATAAGGGTCTTCACTGGTGGCCAGTTCCTCGGCAGAGCCTTCAAAGATCTTCAATCCATCCTTCAGCACCAGAAAGCTCGTCTTGGAATCCCAGTCCGAGCCGCGCGGCACCTCGACCATGTGATTCTGCGCGCTGTCAAAGCGATGGGTTGCCATCGTGAAGGCGTCCTGCAAACGGTGCGACACCAGCAGAGCGCTGGTCTTGTTGACGTCCCGCTGCTTTACCAGCAGCTCCACAATGGTCGTCGAGGTCACCGGGTCCAGCCCCGCCGTGGGTGAGTCGTACAGCAGCAGTTCCGGCGCGTTGACGATGGCCCGTGCAATGGCCACCCTGCGCCGCATGCCGCCCGACAGCTCCGAAGGGAAGAGCTGCATCGTATGCTCCAGCTCAACGAAGCGCAGCGCCTCGCGCACCCTGCGCTCGCACTCGTCGGCCGGAACGTGTTCTTCCCGCATTCGAAAGCTGACGTTGTCTTCCACGTTGAGCGAGTCAAACAGCGCGCTCTCCTGGAAGATCATTCCAATGCGCCGCCGCAGGGCGAACAGGTCATGCTCGCGCATCGAGCTCACCTCTTCACCCAGCACGGTCACCCGCCCGGAGTCCGGCTTGATCAGTCCCATGGCCAGCTTCAGCACCAGGGTCTTGCCCGCTCCGGCCACCCCAAACAGCGCCTTCGTCTCTCCGCGCCACAGGGTAAAGCTCAGCCGGTCCAGCACCTTGTTGTCGTCAAAGGCGATGGAGACATCCTCGAAGATGATGACCGCTTCCTGCGTGGGGAGTGAGGCGTCCATGGGCCTGGCCTATAAATTCGGGAAGAAATTGAGCAGCAGCTTGGTGATGAACAGATCGGAGATCACCAGGGTCACCGAGGCCGACACCATGGCCTGCGTGGTGGCCCTGCCCACGCCCTGCGTGCCGCCGCGCGCCGTCATGCCGTAGTAGCAGCCCACGGTGGAGATGATGAAGCCGAAGATAAAGGGCTTGATCAATCCCATCAGGATGTCGTCAAAGGCCAGCGATTGCCATGCCGTGGACCAGTACTGGTTGCCGTCCAGGCGCAGCATGAAGACCGCCACCAGCGAGCCGCCGAACATCGAGGCCAGATCGGCGATCACCGTCAGCACCACCAGCATGATCACCGTGCTGACCACGCGCGGCGTCACCAGCTTCTTGCCCGGATCGGTGCCCAAAGCGCGCATGGCGTCAATCTGCTCGGTCACCTGCATGCTGCCCAGTTCGCTGGCCATTCCGGTGGCGCTGCGCCCGGCCACCATCAACCCCGTCAGCACCGGGCCAATCTCGCGCACCATGGAAAGCGATACCAGCTGCCCGGTGAAGGACAATCCGCCGAAGCGTGCCAGCTCGTTGGCGCTTTGCAGGGCCAGTACGGCGCCCAGAAAGAATCCGGTCAGCACCACGATGGGCAGCGAGCCCACGCCGATGATGTCCGCCTGTTGCAGGGTGTCGCCAAGATAGCGTGGAGAGGTGAAAATATTGGCCAGCGAGTGCCAGGCCAACAGGGTGTATTCCTGCACGGCCAGGATGTTGCGCTTGGCAAAGCCCGTCAAGGAGAACCCTGGAATCTCCGCCGTGTTGTCCTTGCTCTCTGCCATTGGCTCCGACTATATCAAATGCACGGGCAAAGCTCTATTCCTCTAAGCGTTGTCGCGCTGGCCCCGCCGCTTGACCTCAATGTTCAGCCGCTTGATCTTCTGGTTCAAGGTGGAAAGCGGCACGTGGAAGCGCTCGGCGGCCTCGGTCTGGTTCCATCCGCAACGCTCCAGCATCGTGGCAATCACCCTCCGCTCGCAGTCCTCCATGATGTCGAACAGCGAGGCGTCGGGACGGCTGGCGATCAGCGGCATGGCGTCGCGCCCGCTCAACTCGTCGGGGAAGAGGTCGGCCGTTATCACCGGCCCGCTCGACAGCACCACGGCGCGCTCGATGGCGTTTTCCAACTCGCGCACGTTGCCCGGCCAGCCGTGATCCATCAGTGCGCGCATCGCGTCGGTGCCCAGGGTCGCCAGCGGACGCTCGTTCTCCAGGCAGTACTTCTTCAGGAAGTGTTGCGCCAGGGCCGGTATGTCCTCCTTGCGGTAGCGCAGCGGCGGCAGCTCAATGGTGATGACGTTCAAGCGGTAGTACAGGTCTTCGCGGAAGCGTCCGTCCTTCACCGCCTGGCGCAGGTCGCTGTTGGTGGCGGCGATGACCCTCACGTCCACCTGGATCTCCTGCATGCCGCCCAGGTGCATAAAGCGCTTGTCCTGCAGCACGCGCAGCAGCTTGGACTGCGTCTCCGAACTCATGTTGCCGATTTCGTCCAGGAAGATCGTGCCGCGGTCTGCCAGCTCGAAGAGTCCCTTCTTGCTGCTGATCGCGCTGGTGAAGGCTCCCTTCACGTGGCCGAACAGTGTGCTCTCCAGCAGGTCCGTGGGCATGGAGCCGGTGTTCACCGGCACAAACGGACGGTCCTTGCGCGGCGAGTTGGCGTGGATGGCCTTGGCGATCAGCTCCTTGCCCGTGCCGCTTTCGCCCTGCACCAGGATCGTCGAGCGCGACGGTGCCACCTGCGACACCAGGTCGAAGACCCGCAGCATCTGCTCGCTCTTGCCGATGATGTTCTCAAAGCTGTAGCGCTGCTTCAGTTGCCGCTTGAGCTGGATGTTCTCCTGCTCGGCCAGCTTGCGGCCAATGGCCGCGCGCACGTCGGCCTGCAGCTTTTCATTCGTCCAGGGCTTGGCGATAAAATTCGCCGCGCCGCCCTTGATGGCCGCCACCGCGTTCTCCGGAGTCCCGTAGGCGGTAATCATGATGACCGCCAGCTCCGGGTCGCGTTCGCGGATGTCGCGCAGAATCTCCAAACCGTTGCGGTCCGGCAGTTGGAAGTCGAGCAGCACCAGGTCCACGGTCACCGAGTCCAGCTTTGCCAGTCCCTCTTCGCCGTCCTGCGCCGTCACCACCTCGTAGCCGTCGTCCTCCATCAACAGTTGCAGAGACTCCCGTATGGCCGCCTCGTCGTCAATAATCAGCACGCGGCCCGCCCGTGCGGCTTCCGCCGGCGGGGCAGGGGATTTCACTGCGATCGCATCAGACATGTACAGCCTTTCTCGTCATCGGAAATTCCATAAAGAAGCTTGTGCCTTCGTCCGGATGGCTCTCCACGCGAATCTTCCCGGCGTGTTCCTGGATGATGCCGTAGGTCACGGCCAGTCCCAGCCCGGTGCCGCTGCCGCCCGCCTTGGTGCGCGTCTTGGTGGTAAAAAACGGATCGTAGATGCGGTGAATGTGCTCCGGCGCGATGCCCGTTCCCGTATCCATCACATGCACCCGCACATCGTGGTCGAAGCTGGTGCGTACGGTCAGCGTTCCGCCCTGCGGCATGGCGTCCTTGGCGTTCAAGAACAGGTTCAGGAAGACCTGTTGCAGCTTGCCCTGGTTGCCGTGGATGTGCGGCAGTCCCGGCGCCAGGTCGCCCACCACCTGGATGCGCGAGGTCTTGAACTGGTGTTCGAGCAGGGCCAGCGTGTCGTGCACAATGCGGTTCAAATCCACGCTGGCGTACTCGGTGCCGCTGGTGCGGGAGAAGTTCAGCAAATTATTGACGATCTCCGAGGCGCGGAAGGTCTGCTTCGTGATCTTGTCCAACAGATCGCTGCGCTTCTCGTCGCCCTGCAACTGCTTGGCCAGCAGTTGCGCATAGCTGCTGATGACGGCCAGCGGCGTGTTCACCTCGTGCGCCACGCCCGCGGCCAGCAGGCCGATGGAAGACATCTTGTCGGCCTGCGCCAGCTGCCGCTCCAGGTCCATGCGCTCGGTGATGTCGTCCACAATCACCAGCCGTCCCACCACGCTGTAATCCTTTTGCACCAGCGGGGCAATGGCCACGTTCACCACGCGAATGTCGCCGGCCGTGGTGTCCAGCCGGAACTTGTACAGGTTGTGGATGCCGGGATTGTCGCGCACCCGGAAGAACTCATCGCAAAACGCCGGTGGCAGCACTTCGCGGATGGCGTGACCCAAGGCGCCCAGCCGTGGCATCGCGTACATCACTTCCATCTGCGTGTTCCAGGCTTCAATCTTGTCGTCCAGGTCCACGGCGAACACGCCCACGTTGATGGATTCGACGATGTTCTCGTTGAACTCCTTCAGCCGTTCGTACTCCTGCGCCTTTTCTTCCAGCGATGCGTACAGCCGCGCGTTCTGCAACGCGATGGCTATGTAGCCGGCCAGGGTCTCCAGCAGTTCCACGTCTTCGCTCGAAAGGAAATCGCCGTCGCTCGTCTTGCCCAGCCCCAGCATGGCGATGGTGCGCTGCATCACCGTACACGGAATGTAGTAGTTCAGCTCCAGCGCCCGGATGGATTCCTGCGCGTGTTTTTCCTCGCGCACCGCCTGGTGCGTGTTGTCGTAGAACAGGTGTCCCTCGCTGAACTCCGGCCGGTCGGTGCTCAAAAAGCTCAGGTCGAGATTCGATATCTGCGCGATGCCATTCGACTTGACCAGGGCGAAGCCGCCCGTCTCGTCGGAGAGGAAGATGGCCATGCGGTCCACCAGCAGCGTGCGCTGGATGCGGTCGAGGATGGCGTCCACCATCTTGCCCAGGTCGCGCTCGCTGTTCAGCTCGCGGCCGAATTCGATCAGGGTTTTGCGGTAGTCGTAGCGCTTGCGGTAGAAGAACTTGTCAATGCGCTCCTGGGTCCAGCTCTTGATCGGATCAAACAGCAGGCTGGTCACCACGATGGCGGCAATCAATCCTCCCGGGCCCGCGCTGGGGAAGCTCTTGTGGAAGATCTCGGCGGCCGTGCCGATGGCGGCAAAGTACACTCCGGCAATGGTGCCGGCGGCAATGGTGTAGGCCATGCCGCGCTTGAAGATCAGGTCCACGTCCATCAGCCGGTAGCGCACGATTGCATAGCCGAAGGTCAGCGGCAGAAACACCAGGAACAGCACGCTGATCTTCATCGCCAGGGTCTGCCCCTGCCCGGCCAGGAAGGGAATCACATAGAAGACGGTGAACGGCACCACGGCCAGGAAGGTTCCGCGCGTCACCCACTTCATCTGTTGCCGCAGGATGGGCGTGCGCGCCTTCAGGTAGGTGTGCCACAGCACGAAGGTCGCCGTCAGGAAGAAGACCGCCAGGTAGCCCATCTGCATGCGGTCCAGGTTCCACAGCAGCAGCGCGCTGGGCTCGGCGGCCGTAACCAGCAGCACCCACACCGCCAGCATCACGATGCCCGGCACATACACCATGGGCAACAGCCAGCGGCGCCGTTCCACAAAGGCCTTGCGCTCCGGGAAGCTCAGCGCGAAGTGCAAAAACATCGCCGGTTGCAGCATTCCGGCCACCACGTTGCACCAGTAAATGATCCAGTCAAAATCGTTCAGCTTGCCGGTGAACTTGAACGAGTAAAAAACAAAGGAGACCAGGCAGAAGAGGTAAAAGTGTCCCGCCTTGGGAGCCGTCCAGCGTCGCATCAGCACATACACGCCAATGCCCAGGTAGACCAGGGCGATCAGCCGCAGCCCCAGGTTCAGGCTTCGGTCGGCCTTGTCCAAAATCACCGGAACGTCAATGCTGACGCCCTCGCGCTTGAGCGTGTACACCAGGGTGCGGAAGATGCCGGCGCGGTACATCTGCCTGGCCACGTCGGCGTTCGTCTTTACCTCGGCGCCGCCCATGGCTACCAGCACGTCGCCGGCCTTGATCCCGCCGCGTTCTCCGGGCCCCAAGGAGGTCACCCGCCGGGCCTCCAGCGAGCCGCCGGACTCCACCCACCACACGCCATCCGTCGGGATGGAAAACTCGCGCTCTTTGTCGAGGTTGAACCACGCAAAGATCACCGCCGTCACCGTCAGCAGGAAGAAGACCACTGCCGTAAAGCGGATTTGCGTTTCTTTCGTCATCGGCAATCGTGACGTCTCCCGCGCGGAAGCGGCAGCGGGCGTGGCATCGGACCACCCCCTACCTTGCACGTCACTTGCCACCGTCCGCTTCGTCATAGAATTCCGAAGTCCTTCATATTCAACATCGTCTGTGGATTATATTCTTCCGCTACTTATCAGAATACAGGAATAAGAATAGTGGTATGGATAATGGGAGTATCCGCGAACGTTCATTTTTCTTCCTTGCCGCCGCTCCGCCCGTTCCATCCTTGCAGGCCGCCAACGCGTGTAGAATGTTGCCGTTAGCCGCCTCATACCGGCTGGCTTCACCAAGGGGCTCCCATGCAGCGCTTTCTCGAGGATCGTGAGCGGTGGTTCTCCTGCGGCGCCAGCCGCATGCGCTACATCCACCTGCCGGCCCTCCAGCCTGCAACGCCAGCACGCCCGGCCCTGGTGCTGGTGCATGGACTCATGGGTTACAGCTTCAGTTGGCGGCACAACCTGGAGTTCCTCGCCCGCGACCGCGATGTCTATGCTGTGGACCTGCTCGGCATCGGCCAGTCGGATCGTCCCTCGCCCGCCCTGGCAGATTACGGTCTGCCGGCCGCCGCTGCTCGCGTGCTGGCCCTGGTGCGCTCGCTCGGCCATCCACAGGCGGATTTGGTTGGCACCTCGCACGGCGGAGCCGTGGTCATGCTGGCCGCGGCCATGGATCGTCAAGCTCCTGTGCCCATCATCCGCCGCCTCGCACTCATTGCCCCGGCGCATCCTTTTATGCAGAGCGCGCGCTTCCGCCTCTGGTTCTTCCGCACCCGCCTTGGAGCGTCTCTCCTGCGCGGCTTCATCTACCGCAGCGGTCTGCTGCGCCGCATCTCCATGGGAGCCATGTACGCCCACGCCTCGCGCATTACCCCGGCCACCCGCGCGGGCTATGACGTCAACCTCGGCGACCCCACCTCTTACGAGTATGCGTTGGCCGTAGTGCAAGGCTGGCATGCCGGCATGGAGGCTCTCCGCGCTGCGCTGCCCTCCATCCGAGAGTTGCCCACGCTGCTGCTCTGGGGAGCCCGTGACCGTGCCGTGGCGCCATCCTCCGCGCCATTGCTGCAAGCCTTCTTCGCCCACTCACGCCTTGTGATCGTCCCCGACTGCGGCCACCTGCCCTACGAGGAGTGCCCCGAACGCTTCAACCACGAGCTCTCTGCGTTCCTCGATTGCGAAAGCCCTACCTTGTGAGCTCATCCAGCCCGCGCAATGTCATAATGGGCAGATGAACGGCCAGTCCATCAGCCTGCCGCGTCAGGCGCTCGCCCTTTTGCGCGGAGTCGAGCGCGGCGCCTGGGTGCGCTTCTTTGTGGGCATCTTCGGACTGGCCCTGGCCTTTGCCTCGGCCTTGCTCTCCACCGCCTCGCGCGAGGCGGGAGACGAGGTGGCCACCGCCGTCTTTGCCAGTTCCGCGCTGCTGCTGGCCGGCGTCGTGGCTTTTACCACCGTGCCTTACCTGGCGCGCCGCGTGGTCGCCCGCCGCGTGCGAGACGCACTCAATTACGATCTCACCCGCGAAGGCATCGCCTACCTGGCGCTCACCCTTGTGATCAGCGTGGCGGCCCTCAATACCGGCAACAACCTGCTCTTCATCGTCGTCTCGGCCATGCTGGCGGCCGTGCTGGTCAGCGGAGTCGTCTCGGCCGTCATGATCAACGGCCTGGAGGTCGAACTCCACCTGCCGCATCACGTCTTTGCCGGCCAGAGTTATACCGGGGCGGTGCTGGTGCGCAATCGCCGCTGGCTGCCGGCCTTCTCCATCTCCGTGGTGCGCCCCGTGGAAAAGGCCGAACGTGGGCAGTGGCGCTGGCAGCGCTCGCAGTTTGTTTACCCACCGGCCCGCAGCGGCAAAAAGCCCATCGTGCGCTGGCCGGATCTCGCCTACGTCAGGGTCACGCCGCCCGTGAAGGTTCCTCCCGTCTTTGACGAGAACGTTTATTTCCCCTACCTGCCCGGCCATGAGCGCCAGAGCGCCGAGTTGAACCTGCGCTTCGCCCGTCGCGGCCTGTACGCGCAGAGCGGAGTCGGCGTGGCCACGCGCTTTCCCTTCTCGTTCCTCAAGAAGACGCGCACCATCAGCCTGGAGCGCGAGGTCCTCGTCTACCCATCGGTGGAGGCCACGGACGCCATGCTCGAGGTCTTGCCGATGATCAGCGGTGAGATGGAGACGCATCAGCGCGGCCGTGGAGCCGACCTCTACCGCATCCGCGACTACGAGCCCGGCGACAGCGCCCGCCACGTGGACTGGAAGGCCACCGCCCGCAGCGGCGAGCTCAAGGTGCGTGAGTTCACCCGCGAGGACGAGCGCCGCCTGCGCATCATCTTCGACAATCCCCCCGTGGGTGCCCTGGACGAGCCGCACTACGAGCGTGCCGTCGCCCTTGCGGCCTCCATCGCCTGGCATTTTTCCGAGGAGAACACCGAGCTCAGCTTTTCCGCCCCGGGCCTCACCGGCGAGCCCGATATTTACGCTTTTCTGGAGTATCTTGCGCTGGTGCATCCCGCCCCCGCCGCCGATTCCGTGGGCGGAACAACTGGCGCGCGCCGTGATGACGTGCTCGACCGGCTCGCGCCCGGCGGCAATCACTATCACATCCTCATCACCGCCCGCCGCCGAGGAGAGATTCCCGGCAACTTGTGGCAATCTTCCTACGTCTTTTTTGCCCATGAATAAAGGCCGCGCGCCAGCGCAGCCGGTGGAAGGGAAGGGTTGAGCTACTTTGCGGCCGGAGTGCTATCTGCGTCGGAGTTCTCAACCTTTGCAGGGACGGCTTCTTTGGCCATGTAGATCGTCTGCGACGGGAAGGCCAATCCCGTGCCGCACGCCTCCACAATCTCCAGCACGCTCATCATCAGCTCTTCGCGCACGGCGGCAAACTCGTTGAAGTCATAGGTCAGCACGTAGGCCTGCATCTCCAGCTCCACCGAGCTGTCAGCCAGCCGCGCCAGCCGCACCCAGGCCGTCGAACTCTCCACCCTGGCGTGATGTTGCAACAGCCCGTTGAGCTGCGTCAGCACGGCTTCCAGCTGCGGGCGCGTCGTCTCATAGCGCAGGCCCAGCTTGCAGAAGATGCGCATCTTGTCGCGCGCGCTCAGGTTCTCCACGTTCACCGTGGCCAGCACGCCGTTGGGCACGCTGATCAATCCACGCTCGTAGGTGCGTATGCGGGTGGAGCGCAGGCCGATGTCTTCCACCGTGCCGACGGTGTCGCCCACACGGCACAGGTCGCCCACTCTCATCACCCGGTCGCTCAGGATGCTGAGGCCGCCGAAGAGGTTCTCGATCGTCTTCTGCGCCGCCAGGGCCAGCGCAATGCCGCCAATACCCAACGTGGCCAGGGCGGCGGAGAGGTTCACTCCGGCCATGGTCAGGATGCCAAAGACGGCCGCCGTGGCGATGCCCACCTTCAACATGCGGTGCAGCAGAAGAGTCAACGACAGCGTGCCGCGCTCCACCGGAGCCGTCAGCCGCCGGCGCATGCGGCTCGTCCACAAGGTGATCAAATCCCACAGCAGCCATGCCACGGCATACACCAGCGCCGCGTCCAGCACCTTGAAGTACGTCTCGCGGAAGAGCAGCGGAACCGTCAGCAGGCCCAGCATGCCAAAGGCGTGCGCCGCGGCGGTGGCAAACAACAGCACCGGGCCGCGAATGTTCTTCCACACCTCGCTCTCGGCCGCGCGCTGGCTGAAGCGCCCCAGCAGCCATACCGGAGCGCGCAGCAGCGTAACCGCCGCATACCCTGCAAGCAGGGCCAGTGGCATCAGCAGTACAAAGGCGATCCACACCCAGATCGGAATTTCCAGAAACGTGTGGCGGATGAAGAAGTGCGGCAGCCGCGACTCCAGCTCGTGCGAGCGCACGTCGTTGGCCAGGTCGGCGGTCTTGCTCAGGGTGCTCCAGCTGATCAGCCAGATGTGTCCGTTGTTGCCGTCCGGCACGCGCACCACCAGCAGCGGCAACTCATTGCCGTTCACCTCGAAGTCGCCCACGCGCTCGTGATTCGGCTCGAGCTGCGGATCGTAAATCAGCTCAGGACTGTCGGTGATGGCCACCAGCCGTCCGGCAAAGGCGTGGTCCAGCAGGGCCTTCAGGTCTTGCACCAGGCGGGTGGAATCCACCTCGCCCTCCTGCCGCGGCAGTTGCAGATACTCGGCGGCCGTGTCCGTGTCGCCCTTCTGCGCCGCCTGCATAAAGCCCGTCACGGCGCCCCGCGGAGTCGTGCGTCCCAGCAGGTCGGCGGGCCGCGTTGCAGCCGTCGCGGCCGCCATGTTGTTGGCCAGGGCCTTCAGCGCCGCCTGCGCCTGCATGGGAGCAGTCAGCGTAACGGCCAGCGTCAGCAGCAGTAGGGAGCGCACAATTCGCATGGTTTCAGGGTACAACCTCAACGCCCCGGGACGCCAGCCTGCCGTGCGGCATCAGGGTTCCGCGCCACAGGTGTTGTCGCAGTCGCTGAGCGTCGCGGACTCTAACGCGAATCCGCTTCCCGGCAATCCGATCGGAGATGTGGTGAGGTCTCAGTTGGCCAGTTATCTGACTCTCGGCACGCAGGACCCTCGTAGTTTTGCCCAAACCACCGTCTCGCCGAGTTTCGGCCTGATCGTGTTGGCTGGTCCTCAGGCATTCAACGTGAACTTGGCCCCCACGTGGTTGCGGAGTCGCGCTATGTCGGCAACCATGGGGGCGGGCTTTTCCAATCCTTGAATGGCAACCCCTATGTGGCCGGACTTTCCGCGTCTCCCAATATGGTCCCTTCCGGCGTGACGGCCTGCTCGGCCGCGAATGCCGTGGTGGCT
>CAVRDQ010000060.1:0-7542 GCA_963719655.1 uncultured Acidobacteriota bacterium
GGCGCAGCGGCGCTGAATCCACCTGACCGACCTGCCCCAGGTCCGCTATTCTAAAATTCTCTTGAAAGGAATCCTCACATGCCCTCATCTCACGGCTACGGAACACCCAACGCCCAATCCCCGCTTGCACCCTACTCTTTCAGCCGCCGCGAGCCGGGGCCGACCGAAATCGTCGTCGAGACCCTCTTCTGTGGCGTATCCCACTCCGATCTGCATATGGTGCGCAACGAGTCGGGTAATGCCATCTATCCCCTGGTGCCGGGTCACGAAATCATCAGGCCACGTCGTGCAGTGGGAGCCTCATCCAAAAAATTTAAGGTCGGAGACATAGCGGCCGTGGGCGTCATCGTCGATTCCTGCCGCCACTGCGCCCCGTGCAATCGCGGCGAAGAGCATTATTGGCATGCCAAGCTCGCCGCGGAAGTTGACCACCGCGTCATAGCCGCCACGCTCGATGGCGCGGTAGGCGTTGAGGAAGGTCTTGACCGAGGGCGTAATGGAATCTTCGCCGCCATGCACGATGGCGTGATCCACTCCGTCTTCCTTTTCGCGCTCCAGCAGCTCTTCCAGGGCCGCGGCCAGCGAGGGTGCATGCGAGGCCAGCGAGCGGTAGGCCACGCGTCCGCTCTTGTCCACGATGAAAGATGCGTTGGGCAGAGCTCCGTACAGGCGATGCACCTCGCCGCCAAGCTCATCCACCAGGATGGGCCATTCAATCTGCTCCTGGTCGCGCAGCAGCATGGCCGCCGAGGCTTTTTCTTCCAGCGTGCGATGCGCGGGCAGGTTGGCGCCGGGATGCGCCTCGCGGACGTAGATGAAGAGGAATGCCACGTCGCCGGAGGGGAATTCGCGATGCAACTCGCGCAGTCCGCCAATGCTGGCCGCCGTCTGCGGGCAGGTGGCGGAGCCGAAGGTGACCACGACATTGCGTGCGCCCTTGAACGAAGAAAGCGAGACCTCGGCGCCATCCAGCGAGCGCAGGGTAAAGTCCGGAGCCACGTCGCCGGGCTCGGGCGCGCGCTCCCAGCGGCCGCTGGATTCGCCCTCCAGCATCTCCCGGCGGAAGCGTTCGTAGTTATAGCGCGTGTAGCCGAACATAAAACTCCTTTTGCGCCGCAAAGATGGACCGCGGGCAGCGTCCTTTACCGCCAAGGGAGATGACGCGAAACCGCGAACGCCATCCCCGGCGGCACTCGGCAACATGATACGCTCTGCCGCCTTGACGGGCGAAGCCTGCCCGGCGGTATGGTAGCCCGGCGACCTTTTGCGGCAATCACTTGCGCCGGCGGGAGCGGGACGCAGCTTTTCCACGCACAGAGGGCTTCCACGGCGAAAGCCATGGCGCTACACTGGCCTGCATGTGGCGTCTGCGAGTTGTCCGCCCGGCTTTCCCTGCCGCCGTCCTGGGCCTTTTGCTCTCCACCGTTTTGCTGGCGCAATCTGCGCCTGTTACAGCCCCAAACGCACCGTCAGCAAGCGCCACAGCGCAGGCGTCAGCCGCCATCCCGCTGCGCCCAATCGCGGAGCTGCGCGAGCTGGCGCTGCGGGCCACGCCGCCCGCCGAAAGTGGAGAGTTCCGCAAGCCTCTGCTGATAGAGCTGGGCACGGTCAAGGACGACCCCATCCATCTCGACATTCACTACGCCACGGCCAACAACTTTCTGGGTACGCCGGTGTACACCGAGCCGCGCGCGTTTTTGCAGGTGCCCGCGGCCATGGCCCTGCAAAGGGTGGCTGCAAAGCTGAAGAAGCAGGGCTACGGGCTCATCGTGTTTGACGGCTACCGTCCGTGGTTTGTGACCAAAATTTTCTGGGATGCCACGCCGCCCGCCCTGCACGAGTATGTGGCCAACCCCTCCGAGGGCAGCCGCCACAACCGTGGCTGCGCCGTGGACCTGTCGCTCTACGATCTGAAAACCGGCCAGCCGGTCAGCATGCCCAGCGGCTACGACGAGATGACCGAGCGCGCGCACAGCAACTATGCGGGCGGCACGGAAGAGGAGCGTGAGCATCGCAAGATTCTGCGCGAGACCATGCTGAGCGAGGGCTTCGAGCCGATCCCGAACGAATGGTGGCACTACGACTACAAGGAGTGGCGCGAGTATCCGGTGCTGAACCTGGATTTCGACAAGTTGCCGCTGGTGTATCGCACAGTCAAGGGTGGAACACCTGCCAGAATACTGAAGCGCGTTGAACCGTCCTACACCGATGAGGCAGAGAGGAACAAGTATGAAGGCACAGTTTTATTGGATTTAGTAGTGGATGCCAATGGCGATCCCACAAATATTACGGTCGTTAGGAGCCTCGGGATGGGTCTTGATGCAAGTGCGGTTGAGGCGGCAAAGCAATGGAAGTTCGCCCCAGCCACTAGGAACGGCATTCCCGTTGCCATGGACGTGAATATGCAGGTGAACTTCCATCTGTCCCTGATGAGTACCGATATAACCACTATCGCCGATGATAAAAACAAAAACATAGTACAGCCCGTGCTTATCCAGAAAGTGGAGCCGGTGATTTTTCCTGCATTCAATGGCAAGACGCTGCTAAGGCCTGTGCGAGTACATCTGACAATCACAAAAGATGGCAGTGTCAAACATGTGAAAGTGACGAATGCGCTGGATCAGTTGGTGACACAGAGCGTGGAAGAAGCAGTGCGTAAGTGGAGATATAAGCCTGCCACAAAGGACGGAATCCCCGTGGAAACTCAAATTGATTTTCTAATGGTTACGAAGCTGGATTAACCGCGACGATTCACACACTTTACTTTGCCTACGCCTTAACGCACCGCACCCAATGCCCTGGCGCGAGCTCACGCAGCGCGGGTTCGGCGGCCACGCACTCCGGCGCGGCCAGCGGGCAGCGCGGCGCAAACGAGCATCCCGGCGGAAGCTCTCCTGGCGATGGCACCGAGCCTTCGATAGCCTGTAACGGCAGATTGCGCGGCGTGCGCAGGGTGGGAATGGAATTCATCAGCCCGCGGGTGTAGGGGTGCAATGGCGCGGCAAACAAATCCCGTGCCGTCGCCGTTTCCACAATCTCTCCGGCATACATCACGCTGATGCGGTCGCTCACGCGGCCCACCACGGCAAGGTCATGCGAGATGAAAAGCATGGCCAGTCCCAGCCGCTCGCGCAACTCGGCCAGCAAATCCAGAATCTGCGCCTGCACCGTCACGTCCAGGGCCGTCGTCGGCTCATCGGCGATGAGCAGGGCGGGACGGTTGATGATGGCCATGGCGATCATCACACGCTGGCGCTGGCCTCCGCTGAGCTGGTGTGGATAGTGCCGCGCGCGAAGCTCAGGCTCCGGAATGGCAACCTCGCGCAGAGCCTCGACGGAACGCCTGTCGGCCTCGGCGCGGGAGATATGCGCGCGATGCTGGCTGGAGACGGGTAACGCTGCGCTGCCGATGGCTGGCGCATTGGCATGCGCCAGCAGGGCCTCACTGACCTGGTCGCCCACGCGCATGATGGGATTGAGCGCGGTCATCGGCTCCTGGAAGATCATGGCCATGCGAAGGCCGCGCAGTTGCTGCAACTCTCGCGGGGTGGCCGTGGTCAGCTCGTGGCCCTCCAACTGTATGCTGCCGGTGATGCGCGCCTGCTGAGGCAGAAGTCCCATGATGGCCAGCGAGGTGACGCTTTTACCGGAGCCGGATTCGCCCACCAGGGCGTGGGTTTCGCCCGCCTTCAGGGTCAGCGAGAGTCCGCGCACGGCCATCAGCCGCGCGGCGTTCTTTCGCCCCGCCTCACGCTGGCCGGGGAACTCCACGCCGAGGTTTTTGATCTGTAACAGCACGAAGGGTATTGAAACACAAAGCCGGCCCGCGGCGCGGCTGCCTAGCTTCCTGTGCCCGACGGCGGTGCTGGGACGCTCTGAACGCTGTCGCGCAGTCTCGCACGCTGCTCGTATAAATACGCGGAAGCGATCACCATTACGCCCAGGTATGGTTCGCCGTGCTGCGGATAGTAGGCGGCCAGCAGGCAGGCGGCGACAAAGGTGCCCAGCACGGCCAGCGCCAGCGTGGTCGTAATGCTGTCTTCCAGAGGACGTGCAGGGGCAGTGAGCAGCGTTAGCGGGCAGAAGACTACGTAGCCGAGCACCAGGATGTAGAGTGCGGCGAGCAGCGGGGCTTCGGTAGCAATCAGAGTGCAAGCCAATTTCCAGAGTGTGCGGCTGCGCACCACACTGCCACCCTCCACGGCTCGCGGGTCGTCGGTCTCCTCTGGTGTGGCAGTGTCGTATTGGAAGCGAAAAGTGTCGCGGAAAAAATTATCGGTGGCATTGCCCAGCCACGCGCCCGGATAAGTTCGCCGCAGCTTGGAGGTGACAGTTGCGATGTAACGGTTGATTATCGGGCCAGAAGGGCCCAAACGCCGTTCATCCGCAGCCTGGCTCCAGAGCCAGCGCTCAACGGCGTTGCGATGGAGGTACTCCTCGACCATTGGCTTTAGAGGGAACTCCAACCCGCGGTGCAAGATCTCCGGGAGGGCGAACCAGATATGGTGGCGATAGATTTGTCCGTCGTGGTTGGTCTGGCGGTAGCTGCGCTGCAATATCTCGCCGAGCACATGGTCTTCTGGTGGTACGCGATCGTACAGGTTGTATACCGATTCGGTGGAGACCACGTCGCGTAGGCTGGTTATGCGGAAATATCCGGTGCCCACGAAGTTGATGGTCATCCAGAGCAGAAGCAAGGGAGTCAGAGATACCGCCATCCATGCCGCGGGCAGCAGAAGTTTCGGGGCGGACTTTTCGCTGGAGGAAAAGCGCAGACGCACGCTCAGGACCGCCAGTGAGAGGATGGCGATGAGGACGAAGACCAGATTGTCCGGCCGCACCAGAGCAGCAAGGCTGCCCGCTAAGCCGCAGGTCAGCGCGGAGAGCGTGCAGGGCTTACCGTCTGCTGCACGCCGCGCCGTGCGCACGAACAGCCAGGTAAAGGCCGTAACCCCTGCCAGTGAGAGCGCAACGGAGAGCACAAGCATTTCAAACAGCGCCACACCGGCAATGCAGGCGAAAGCGCCGGCGGCCACGACGGCCACGCGTGGACGGATGCGCAACTCGAGCATGGTGAGATAGAGCAGGCAAGCCGAAAGCAGCCCAAGTATGGATTGCGCCCAAGTGACAAGATTGGCGGTGAAAGGATTCAGCAGTTCTGCCGCCGGACGATGTGCCATCCACTGGCAGAGGCCCAGGAAAATGGGATAAAGCGGCGTGCGGCTTCCGTCGGAAAAATAATGCTCGGTCCAATTCAACCACGGGCCGGTGTAACCGGCGCTATCGCGGGCCCACCAGGGTTTGTATGCCAGGTGGAAGAGCATACGCACCAGCAGGCCACAGACGATGATGATCGCCAAGTGGCGGAGGGTTGCAGTCGGCGCTGCATCTGCGCGGCTCGTGGATGGCGATGCGCGTTCCTGATTATCGGTCACAGTGCCAGAATATTTTGCCTGGTACCGGCGGGCGGTGACGGCAGTCACGGCGGACTGGTTGGCTCTTCTGCGCCTTCCCTGACCGGCCCGCGGCGCGGCAGCCTACTTCTTCTGCGGGGCCGGGGCTTCTCCTGTGATGGCGCTGCCGGCCGGGTCGCGGACCAGTTTGCGCAGGAAGCTGGGTGGGATGGTGGCCAGGACCTCGGCGCGGTCGCCCTTCTGCGTAACCTTGATCGAGTCGAAGACGGCCTTGATGTCAGAGTCGGAGGGGTGGGCCGGGCTGTTGGCGGCCAGTCCGCGGAAGAGGGTGAGGAAGGCGTTAGTCTGCTCGGTAAAGTTGCGCGCCGCGTCCTCGCTTTGCGTGTAGAACTCGGCGCGGGCGTGGATGGTGGTCAACATGCGCAGACTGACCACGACGTCGCTCTGTCCGGGCAGGCCGATTTCGACTCCGCCGGGCAGGAAGAACGAAGGCTGGCCGTGTCCGCCGTGCTGCGTGGCGGGCAGCCGCGCGATGGACCACAAAAGACTGCCGAGCGGAACTTTCGGGTAGTAGAGGCGCACCAGCGTTGGTCCGCCAAAGGGCAATGCCACTTTGCGGAAGCGGTCAATGATGCCATGCAGAACGCTTGCGTCTTCCACGTTGCTGACCACCACGGTGTCAATGGCCAGCATGGCCACGCGCACGGTGCGGTCCTCCACGGGAATGGAGTAGATGTCTATGTCGCGATAGCTCTCGGTGGCCTTGGCGTGCTGGCGCAGGAAGAGGCCGAGCTTGGTCTGGTCGTAGCGGCCGACCAGCACCTCGCTGTAGCGAGTCTCGTTGCGGGTGCGTCCGCGATGCACGGCCATGGCGGCCTCGTCGAGGTCGCGCTCAAAGCTGAAGCCGGTGTCTTTGACGAACTGCTCGTAGCCGGGAGCGAGCGCCGGCAGCGGCGTCTGGTCAAAGCTGGTCAGGCTGCGCACGGTGCCGAAGTCAATGTAGAGAACGGCGTCGGCTTCCGGCAGCAGGCGTGCGGCCTCCGGCGCGGCCTTTTTGCGCAGCACCACCACCATGGCGACGGCAGCCAGAAAAACGGCAACGCAGAGTGCGATGATCAGGAGGCGGCGGCGGGCTTTCATTGGGCGTCCAGGTAGCCGTGCATGGGCTTTTCAGGTAATATCATGTGCGGTGCCGAATGATAGCATCCGGCGGGCGTCAGAGTCCTGCCGGGCCGTTCTGGCCGAAGGGTTTGCCGTCGGAAAGTGCTTGAAAAGGCTCTCCGGAAAGCGGCCCTGGCCGGGGGCGCCGGGCAGTGCTGCGGGACGGCGGGTTGCACGGGCTTTCGAGTGCGTGTTATCTTCAGGTTTGGAGCCCAGACGCCGGTTCCGATTCTCCAGCGCTTGGCAGCATTGAGAGCGGTCTGGATGGGCTGGCGTAGCTCAGCTGGTAGAGCATCTGATTTGTAATCAGAGGGTCGGGGGTTCAAATCCCTTCGCCAGCTCCAACAAGTTTTCGTCCCGTGAGCGTGACGGGTGCAGGATCCCAGCGCGGTTTTCTTTCCGAGAGAAACGCTCTCCCTAAGGATCTAGCAGGCAGCACTTCGCGGCCCAGAAGTACCGCGGATGGCGAAGCGCGGTTTGCGCGCGGCCTGGATGGGGAGAAAAAGGGTTCGGCGGCAGACCAGATGGCCGGCCGGGATCTTTGAAATTTTGCAACAGATTGCGCCGCGCGGCCGGTTTCGTTCGCGGCGGCGCACAATGAAGTTCACGCACAGGTGGGTGAGCGGTTAAAACCAACAGACTGTAAATCTGTCGGCCTTAGGTCTACGAAGGTTCGAATCCTTCCCTGTGCACCATTTTTTCGCCGGTCCGGCGCGCTGTAATGAGGTGGAAGGGCACGATGACGCGAGAGCAGCGTTTCTGGCTAGTTCTGGTGATTTTTGCCCTGCTCGGCGCGTTGGAGTGGAGCACCCTGAGCGCCGATACGGTGCGCGTGGTGCGCGGTCCGGGCGGCGAGGCGCTGTTTGAAGTCAGCATTCGGGGCGTCGCCCTGATGGTGATGGGTTTGTTCGCCTTTCGCAGTTGGCTGCATTACCGGCGCGACGGGTTGGAAGAGCGTGCCGAAGGC
>CAVRDQ010000061.1:0-25640 GCA_963719655.1 uncultured Acidobacteriota bacterium
GGCGCGCGCCATCTCCTGGTCGCGGGCGTTGGCTTGCCCGTTCTGCACCTGCAACTCCACGCCGTCAATTTCCGCCTGCGCCACTTCGTACTCCAGCCGGGCGACCTTGGCCGCCGATTGCAACTGGCTCACCGCATGCTGGGTGCGTACGGCCTCGGCTGCCACCTGGTCGCGCAGCAGTTGCGCATCCGCCTCGGCGCGTAGAGCCTCGGCATCGGCCACGGCGGCGGCGGCGTTCTGGCTCAGGTTCAGCACCGGGATGCGGATGTTCAATCCGAAGCTGTAGTTGTGCGGCGAGTATTCACGGTAATACTGCGCGTAGTTGTTAAACTGCGCGAACTCGGCGAACTGGCCGGCGAAGTCCACCGAAGGCAGCTTCATGCGGTGCTCGCTCTTGGCGCGCAGCTTGGCGGCCTTCACCCGCTCGTCGGCCACCTTCACGCTGGTGGAAGTGGCGAGGGCCACGTTCGCCAGATCGTCGGCGGCGGGCAGCGCGGGTGCATTGGGAATCGAGCTGCTGACGGTCTCCAGGGTGGACGCCGGACGGCCGATGAAGCGCGAGAGTTTTTCGCGGGCCACGTCGCGCGCCGTCTCCAGCTCGGCCAGGCGAGCCTCCGCGCGGGCGGAGTCCAACTCGGCGCGCTTGGAATCCAGATGGCTGCCAAGGCCTTCCTTCTCGCGCTGCTGCGCAATGTACAGGGCATGGTCGGAGGACTGTTTCTGCACGGTGGCCGCCGCCAGCCGCTGCGTCGTGCTGTCCAGCTCAATGTAGAGCAGGGCCGCGTCCAGCAGCACCTGGTCGGACTTGTCCGTGTAGTCCAGACCCGCGGCCAGAGAGTCACTGTGCGCGGCCTTGATCGCCTCAACGGTGGCGAGGTTGAAGAGCGTCTGCGAGTGCGTGACGTTGAACAGCGATGGCGCCTGCCCGGCGATGGCCACCGGCATGCCGACGCTGTAGCCCAGCCCGGAGCCGAACACCACCGTGGGGTAATAGGCATCCTTCGCTTCGCGATAGCGCGCGGCAGCCTTGGCGCGGTCGGCGTTGGCGGCAAGAATCGTGCCGCTGTGCCGCAAGGCCAGCTCCACGGCGGTGCGGAACTCCACGGGCTGCGCCACGGCCGGTGCGGCCAGTGGAAGTGCAAGGGCCATGGCCAGCAACGTCCTGGAAAGGAAGTGCCGAAGGCAGCGGAGCGAATTGTGTTTCGTCGTCATCGTCTCTCGATCTCTCGTTTGCGGCTGGCCGTTGGCTTGCGGACCTAAGCCCTAGGGCCGCTCCAGGCGGCGCAGTGCATCCTGTGCCGGGCGGTAGGCACTGGCCAGGGCCAGCGCGGCGCGATATTCAGTGGCGGCGTCGGCGGGTTTCCCCAGGCTGCGCAGAATCTCTCCCAGCAGGAAGTGAGCCCGGAAGAGCGGCGACTCTTCGTCCGGATGGCCGCTCGTAATGTAGGCGCGCATCTGTTCCGCGGCCAGTGGCAGTTGTCTTCCGGCATGCAGTAACTGCTCGGCGGCGTCATAGCGGTCCTGCGGACGCAGGCGCGGCGAGCGCAGGGCGGCGGCGATCTGCTGGTCGAAGCGCTCCCACTGCTTCTGGCCGTTCAGGTAGCGGCAAAATTCCAGGTGCATCTCGGCCGAATCGCCACTCAAGCGGATGCTCTCCATGTACTCACGCTCGGCCGCCGGCAGGTCACCCTGCTTGCCAGCCGCACGAGCGCGAATCCACGCTGCGGTCACAGGATGCTGCGGCGCCATTTCACCGGCCAGAGCCATGGCCTTGCTCATGCCTCCGCCGACGATGCCCGGAGCCTGAATGTAGTACTCGCCCAGGTCGCGCGCAATGGCTTCGTTCTGGCGGTCCAGCGCATGACCCGCCTCAAAGGCCGCCACGCTCTTGCGCGCCGTGGAGAAAGCCGACAGGGCAGAGGACACATTCGCCTTCTCACCGTACGCGCGGCCCAGCCAAAGCTGAAAGCTGGCATCGCGGGAGTCCAACTGCACGGCACGCTGGCAGTGGTGTACGGCGTTATCCCACTGGCCGATGGCGAAGTAGGCGCGGCACAATTGGTTGGCGGCCACAGGGTTCGTGCCGGCCGCGGGCGTCAACAGGCGGACCGCCTCATCCGCGCGTCCCCACTGCAAAAGTTGCCGCCCATCCTGGGCGAACACTCCGGTGCACACCAGGCTCAGCAGGCCGGCCACAAGCGGCGCCCGCCGCAAGCTCGAAGTGAAAGCCGCGCGCGCCATCGCCATCAGGAGGGGTTCTCAACGATCTTCACCGCCACGCCATCGGCCAGCGGCGAAGGGCTCAGGGACTGCACCGCGATCACGTCCTTGGCCCCGATGCCGTTCAAAATCTCAACGTGGGTCAGGTTGGAGATGCCAAGCGTGACATCGCGGCGGCGCAGTTCACCGTCTTCCACCACGAAGACGTAGCTGTGCGTGGCATCCTCGCGGACGGCTTCCCGCGGTACGCTCAGGGCGTTCTCCTTGCTGACGCTGACGATGGTGGCGTTGACGTTGACGTTGGGCAGCAGCAGGCGCGCCGTATTGTCCACCCGGCACAACACCTCTCCCACCACGCGTGAGCCGCGGCTGATGACCGTTGATGGCAGAGAAGCCACCGTGCCCTGCCAGAACTTGCCAGGCAAGGCATCCCATGTGATGCGAACCGTCTGGCCGAGCGCCAGGCGTCCAATCTCAGGCTCGTCCACAAAGGCGCGCACCTGCAACTGAGAGAGGTCAGCCTCCTGCAACAGCAGGTCGCCGATCTGCACAAAGGCTCCGGCCTTGGCGGGCAAAAAGTACACGGTGCCGTCAAAAGGAGCGCGCACGTCGCACTGGCGCAGCACGTCTTCCGAGGCTTGCAGCGCGGCGCGAGCATCATTCAGTTCGCCCTGCGCACGGGTCAACTCCGGTGTGGAGTAGCGCACGGGGGTCTGCAACTGCTCCTGGTCGGCCTGGGCGCGGGTCAGGCGGTCGCGCGCGGCGGCTACCTCCTCGCTGCTGGCGGCGCCGCTCTGCTGCAGGCGTTGCAGGGCAGCCAGATGCCGCTCGGCGGTCTGTAACTCGGAGGTGGCTTTCTCCTGGTCGTTGCGGCGCAGCAAAAGTTGTTGGGGAGTTCCACCGGACTTCAGGTTCGCCAGCCGCTCCTCGGCGGATTTCACGCGGGTCTCAGCCGTGGCTACGTCGGCCCTGGCGCGGGCGTCGTCCAGCTCCAGCAGAAGCTGCCCGGCCTTTACCGGCGCGCCCTCGTGCACCAGTACCTGGCGCACGGTGACCGCCAGCGGGGCATGAGCCTCAAAGCCCTGTACGGGCTCGACTTTACCGTTGGTCGCAATGGAGCTGGAGAGCGTCTGGTAGGCGGCCTTGACCACCGTGATGCGGATGCGGCGGTGGCGATAGCGCACATATACGCCGATCAGCACTAGAATCAGCACCACAATCGTCGTGATCCTGATCCAGGAGCGGCCAGTTGTGCCGTTGGAGCCGTTCGATGATCCGTTAGCCATGAGTCAGAACTTCCAGTATATCCGAGCCTTCCGGCATCGCAGGGGGGAGTGGCCGAGGCAGACTCTCCAAGCGTAAAGGCCGGGGTCAGAGGTATCAAGTCAACCGATTGATTTTAGCAGGAAAGAGCAACTTCCCACCAGAAATCAATCACTTCGCGCAAAGGAGCCTCGTGCTCCGGAGCGCAAATGGGGGCCGGGAAAGCGTGACAAAGCCCGCCCGTACCGCCATTAGAGTGCTCATGGCGCAGGGCGGGCCGGGGTTACTTTGCGGCTTCATCCTTGCTGTCGGCGCTCTCCTCTTCCGTGCGCTTTTCCGGGCGCAGCTGCGGGAAGAGAATGACGTCGCGAATGGAGGTCGAACCGGTCAGCATCATGGTCAGCCGGTCAATGCCGATGCCTTCGCCGCCCGTGGGAGGCATTCCGTAGCTGAGGGCGCGGATGTAATCCTCGTCCATCTGGTGAGCTTCGTCATCGCCGCGTTCGCGCTCGCCAAGCTGCTGCTCAAAGCGGCGGCGCTGCTCCTCGGGGTCGTTGAGCTCGCTGAAGGCGTTACCCAGCTCCATGCCGGCCACGTAAATCTCAAAGCGCTCGACGAAGTCCGGCTCGCTCGCCTTGTTCTTGCTCAGCGGAGAGATGGCCAGCGGGAAGTCGTAGATAAACGTTGGCTGCCACAGATGCGCTTCGGCCACGGCCTCAAAGATGTCGGCGATGGCGCGTCCCGAGGGCTCGCGGGGATCGTAAGGCACGCTGAACTTTGTCTTCTGCAGGCGGCGGACAAGCTGCTCGATTTCGGCGTTGCTCTTGAAGGCATCCATCGTCGGCGCGTCACCAGCCTCGGCGGGCCAGAACTTGATGATGGCCTCGCGCATGGAGAGCCGCTCGAAGTTCGACCAGTCAATCTCGCGCTCGCCGAACTGGCTCTTCAGCGAGCCGTTCACGTCCATCGCCACCTGCTTCAGCATCTCCTCGGTCAAGTCCATCAGGTCGTGATAGTTGGCGTAGGCCTGGTAGAACTCGAGCATGGTGAACTCGGGATTATGGCGCGTGCTGATGCCTTCATTGCGGAAGTTGCGATTGATCTCATACACGCGGTCGAGGCCGCCCACGACGAGCCGCTTGAGATAAAGCTCGGGCGCGATGCGCAGGAAGAGGTCAATATCCAGCGTGTTGTGATGCGTGACAAACGGCCGGGCCGCGGCGCCGCCGGCGATGGGCTGCATCATCGGCGTTTCCACTTCCACAAAGCTGCGCGCGTCCAGAAAGCGGCGGATGGACTGCACGATCTTGGCGCGCTTGACGAAGACCTGGCGCACTTCCACGTCCAGCAGGTCCACGTAACGCATGCGGTAACGCAGCTCCACGTCGGTCAGCCCGTGGAACTTCTCCGGCAGCGGCAGCAGGTCCTTGCTGAGGAAGGTGATCTCCTCGACGTGCACGCTGAGTTCGCCGGTGCGGGTGCGGAAGAGGTAACCCTTGACGCCGATGTGGTCGCCGATGTCGAGCAGCTTGTAGAGCTCCCACTGCTTCTCGCCGACGGCGTCTTTCTTGATGTAAATCTGAAGCTTTTCGCCCTGCTGCTGCAGGTGGGCAAAGCTGGCCTTGCCCATCAGGCGGATGGCCATCAGGCGGCCGGCGATGGCCACCTGGGGCTTGTCGGCCTCCAGGGCCTCGCCTGTGCTGGCCGTGTACGCGGAGAGAATCTCCGGAATCTGGTGCGTGAAACGGAACTGGTTTGGATAGGCAGGCTGGCCAAGAGCTTCAATCTGGCCGAGCTTCTGCTTGCGGAGTTCGTAAATGTTTTCTTCTAAGGACACAAGAAAATTGTATAACAGCAGCAGCGCAACCTGGCGCCGCAATCAGAAGCGATCTGCCGGAAAGACCTTGGAGTGACAACCATGAGGGACAACAAGCAGCCCGAGCGCGACCAGAACCCCTGGATCATGGTGGGCCGCTACTCCGAGATCGGCTTCCTGATTCCGGCCGCGGTGCTTGTCGGCTACCTGCTGGGCCTGCTGGCCGATCATCTGCTGCACACGCACTGGATCTACCTCTTCGGCATCATCTTTGGCGCCATCAGCGGCTTTGTCAGCATGATTCGCCATGCTTTGGCTGCCAATGCCGAGGCCGATGCCGAGGACGCGGCGGCGTCTGGCTCCAATGTGGCCGAAGCGGCGCGGAAGAAAAATTCCGCTGAGCGTCCGCCCGAGGGGCCTCCCGAGGAGATGCCATGAGCGTCGAAGAGCCGGGAAAGCCTTTGGATTCGGAGCTTCCGAAGAACGCCGGGCCTGAGCCCGAGGAGCAGTCCGCCCCCAGTGCAGGGCAGAGCGAGCGTATGGAGACCCCGGATGCCGCCGCTGGCCAGGAATCCGCCCCCGAGGCGCTTGCCCCGGAGGACTGGATGGAGTCTCCCAAGCTGGGCTGGGCCGCGCTAGGTCCGGCGGAGATGGTCGACTATGAGGGGCTGATGCGCCGGGTGGGCCGTGGAATCCTGCTGTTGGGCGCCGTGGGCTCGCTGGCCGCGCTGTGGCGGCTGGGCTGGCCGCTGGCCGCGGGATGGGCCGTGGGAACCCTGATGGCGTGGCTCAACTTCCGCTGGCTGGCCCAGAGTGTGGAGGCCATCGGCGAGCGCATTGTGCATGCCGGCAGCCGCGAAAAAGGGCGCGCCGCGGTGCTTCGCGGCATAGGCCGTATCTTCTTGATAGCAATGGTGGCCTATGGTATCTTTAGTTGTTCCGTACGAGGCTTGGTGGGGTTTCTGGCAGGGTTGGCGATGCCCGTCCTGGCATTGATGTGCGAAGCCGCGTACGAGGTACTTGCCGCCCGCCGGCGATCAATCTAACCGAGGCTGTTCATCTCCGATGCATCAACTGCCTGTTACCGCTCTGCTGAACCATCTGTTTGCCTCGCCGGTCAACGCCCTATTGCACCTGCTGGGGCTGCATGCCGCGCACGCCGAAGCTCCCATTCCTGACTACGTTGCCATGCAGATCGTGGTGGTCGTTTTCCTGACCGTCGTCTTCCTGCTGACCCGCGCCAGCCTGTCGGTGGATAAGCCCGGTGCGCTGCAGCACATCTTCGAAGGCGTGTATGACTTCATGGACGGGCAGAGCGTGGAGATCATCGGGCATGAGAACAAGCGCTACCTGTCGTACCTGATCACGCTTGGCCTATTCATCCTTTTCAGCAACCTGCTGGGCCTGGTTCCGTTCTTTGAGACGCCGACCGGATCGGCCGCCGTGCCGCTCGGTTGCGCCATCGTCACCTGGTGCTACTACCAGATGCACGGCCTGCGCGCCAACGGACTGGGCTATATCAAGCACTTCATGGGCCCGGTGTGGTGGCTGTCGCCGCTGATGCTGCTCATTGAAATCTTCAGCCACCTGGCCCGCCTGATGTCGCTCACCATCCGTCTTTACGCCAACATGTTTGCCGGAGACATGGTGACCCTGATCTTCTTCTCGCTGGTTCCCGTGGGCGTTCCGGTGGTTTTCCTGGGACTGCACTTTGGCGTGGCGCTGATCCAGACGTTCATCTTCGTGGTGCTGGCCATGGTGTACCTTGGCGAGGCGAGCGCACACGCGCACTAGGTTGAGCCGTTCGGCGGGCATCTGAGCCCACAGGCGAAATCCTGAGCGTAGCGAAGGATCGCGCAGCATTAGAAATTTGAGTTTTGTACGACGCCGCAAGCGTGAGGGCCTCCCACTACGAGGAAGTCAACCACCCACTGGCTGCGAACTTACCGCAAGGAGCAACAACCATGAGCAAGAAGCTGTTCGTACTCGTCTCCCTGATGGCCGTGATGATGCTGGCCACTCCCGTTTTCGCGCAGGCTGAGCCTGCTGCCGCCGGCGCCGCCGGAGTCAACTGGGTGGCCTTGGCCGCCGGTTTCTCCATCGCCATCGCCGCCGGCCTGGCCGCCCTCGGACAGGGCAAGGTCGCCTCGGCTGCCTGCGAAGGCATGGCCCGCAATCCAGCCGCCCGCGCCGGAATCCAGACCGCCATGCTGCTCGGCCTGGCCTTCGTCGAGTCCCTCGTGCTCTTCACCTTCGTGATCATTCTGCTCAAGGTGAAGTAGCTTTAAGTTTTCCGGCGAGCCCCCGCTTCGGCGGGGGCTTTGCTGTGGGCGGCTGAGGTTTCGGAAGTGTCGGATGTTGCGGAGGTTTCAGAGGTTAAGAGCAAGAGCAACGGCGGGGATCCCACACAAATCACAAAAGATTGCGCATAGCAAAAGGCCCCGCATCCAGCAGGGCCTTTGACTTTACCTCCGAAACCTCCGAAACCTCCGAAACCTTGCAGTTCCTACCATCCCGACAAAAACGTCTGCGTCCCCTGCGTGTAGTGCAGCACGGCGTTGGGCAGGATGCCCAGCCACAAGGTCGCCGCCAGGCTCAGGGCGATGGCCAGTCCCACGCCCCAGCGGATCGGCGCAACCGGAGCTTCGCTCTGCGGTTCGTGCATGTACATGCGCACGATGAGCCGCAGGTAGTAATAGCTGCCCATGCCGCTGTTCACCATGCCCAGGATGGTGAGCCATACCAGGTGGGTGCGCAGGGCCGCGCTGAAGACGTAGAACTTGGCGAAGAAGCCGCCGGTCATCGGGATGCCGATAAGCGAGAGCAGGAAGAACGTAAAGGCCGCGGCCAGCACCGGCGAGCGTTTGCCCAGGCCGGAGTAGTCGTCAATGGAGGTAAAGCGTTCACCGCTGCCGGCCATGTGGCTGACCACGGCAAATGCTCCCACGTTCATGGCCGCGTAGGCCGCCGAGTAGAACATGGCCGCCGAGATTCCCAGCTCGCGGTTACTGGCCGAGGCGAAGGCCACCATCAGGTATCCGGCGTGCGCAATACTGGAGTAGGCCAGCATGCGCTTGACGTTGCTCTGCAGGATGGCGCCGAGGTTACCAATGCTCATGCTGAGCACGGCCGCCACCCAGATGACCCAGAACCAGTTGGGCGACGAGGTTTCAATCACCAGGCGGATAAGCACGGCAAAAGCCGCAGCCTTGGGCGCAGTGCTCATAAAGGCCACCACGGGCGAGGGCGCACCTTCGTAGACATCCGGCGTCCAGACGTGGAAGGGAGCGCAGGCCACCTTGAAGCCCAGTCCGGTGAAGATCAGCGCGACCGCGACGTAGGCTAGCGGCTCCACGTGTGTGGCATTGCCCAGGGCGTGTGCAATCTCAAATACGTTGGTCGAGCCCGTGGCACCGTAGAGCAGCGCCACTCCGTAGAGGAAGAATGCCGTGGCAAAGGAGCCCAGCAGGAAGTACTTGAGGGAGCTCTCCGCGCTCTCCGCCGCCTGCTTGCGGAAGCCGGCAAGGATGTAGCTGGAGATGGAGGAGATCTCCAGGGCGATGAAGATCAGCACCAGCTCGACGGCCGAAGACATCAGGCAGGTTCCCACCGAGCCGAGAAGAATCAGCGCGTAATACTCACCGTGATCAATCTTCTGGAAGGGCAGGTAGTCGAGCGACATCAGCATGGTGGCCAAGGCCACCAGCAGCACTACCAGGTGGAAGAAGACGCTGAAGTGATCCACGCGGACCATGTTGTAGAAGCCGAAGCCGGCAAACTGCGGCTGCGCCTGGTAGAGCGTGGCGGCGATGGCCACCACCACGCCGAAGGCTCCAAAGATGCCCAGGCCTTTGCGGCTGCGCCCTTCGGGCAGCATCGGCTCCACGAACATGACGATCATGCCCCAAATGGAGAGCACGATCTCCGGCAGGACGCGGATGTAATCGGCGGAAGATGGCGGCGAAATCATCATTGCTGTGTATGCACCGTAAACTCAGTTTGGGTAGTGGCCACCGTGGGCGGCGCCGTCTTCAGCGCGTGCGGTTGCTGCACGGCAACGCTCTGCGTGGCGGCTTTCTGCATGCTAAGAATGCTGGTGACGCCGTGGTCAATCGGCTTGAGCCACAGGTTCGGGAATACGCCCATGACCAGCGCCAGCACGGCCAGCGGCCACAGAACGGTCTGCTCGCGAAGGTCGGCATCCCGCAGCGTGGCGTTCACCGGAAGCTTTATCTCTCCGTAGAAGGTGCGCTGGTAGAGCCAGAGCATGTAGAAGGCGCTCCAGATGACGCCCGAAGCTGCGAGGATTCCGTAAATGGCCTTGGCCTGGAAGGCTCCACTCAGCACCAGGAACTCTCCGACGAAGCCGTTCATCAGCGGCAGTCCGATGGACGACAGCGTGATGATGAGGAAGAGCGTGGCGTAGCGCGGCATTGGCGTGGCCAGTCCGCCGTACTGGTTGATCTCGTAGGTATGGCGGCGGTCGTAGAGCTGGCCCAGCAGCAGGAAGAGCGCTCCGGTGCTGATGCCGTGGTTGAGCATCTGGAAGACCGCGCCATCCATGCCGGCGTGGGTAAAGCTGAAGATGCCCAGCACCACGAAGCCCAGGTGGCTGACCGAGCTGTAGGCCACCAGCTTCTTCATGTTGGGCTGCACCAGGGCCACCAGCGCGCCGTAGATGATGCCGATGATGGCCAGGGTGATGATCCACGGGGCGTTGGCGCGCGACTGCTGGGGGAAGAGTCCGAGGTTGAAGCGCAGCAGGCCGTAGGTTCCCATCTTGAGCATGACGCCGGCCAGCAGCACGCTGCCCGCGGTGGGCGCTTCGACGTGCGCATCCGGCAGCCAGGTGTGCAGCGGGAAAAGCGGCACCTTGACGGCAAAGGCCACGAAGAAGCCGAGGAAGAGCCACAGTCCTGCCGTCTCCGGAATTACCAGCTTTCCGCTGGCAATCATCTGCTGCAGCACGGGGAAGTCAAAGGTTCCCGAATGTGCATACAGCCAGAGGATGGAGACCAGCATGAAGACCGAGGCGATCATCGTATAGAGGAAGAACTTGACCGACGCGTACACCCGTCTTCCGTGGCCGAAGATTCCGATCAGCAGAGCCATCGGGATCAGCGTGGCTTCCCAGAAGAAGTAGAAGAGGAAGAGATCGAGCGCGATGAATACGCCGATCATCGCCGTCTCCAGCAGCAGCAGCAGGATGAAGAACTCCTTCACCCGCGTATTGATGCTCTTCCACGAGGCCAGCACGCAGAAGGGAACCAGCAGCGTGGAGAGTACGACCAGCCACATGGAGATGGCGTCCACGCCGACGTGGTAGTGAATGTTCGGGCTGCTGATCCAGGGCAGGTTCAGCTCGTAAGCCCAGCCGCCCGTGGCCGGCATGGTGGCCGCGTAATGCGCGGGCAAGTGCAGCGACGCCAGGAAGGTGAGCACCGAGATGGCCATGGCAAAGATGCGCACGTCGCGGTCGCGCCGCAGCAGCAGCGCAATCAGCAAGGCTCCAGCGGCGGGCAAAAAGGCCGTCAGCGTCAGAATCCAGGGATTGAAGGACGTGTAGTTCATCGCGTTCCCATCCAGACCATGTAGGCCACCACCACGGCGGCTCCCGCGGCCACCCAGCCGGCGTAGCTGCGCACCAGGCCGGATTGCTGTTGCCGAACCACGGCGCTAACGTCGCGCGCGGCCACAGCCGATTCGTTCACCATCCCGTCAATGCCTTTCTGGTCCACCGAATGCCACAGCACAACGCGGCTGAACCAGAGAAGCGGCGTGATCAGCACCGCCGAGTAGAGTTCGTCCACCCAGTACTTGTGCAGCAGCAGTTCGTAAAGGCCATGCACACTGGCGGCAATCTTTGCAGGCAGCTCCGGCCGCGCAATGTAGAGGAACCACGCCAGGGCCAGCCCGGCGAAGGCGATGGCCACGCTCAGCCCCATCAGCCCGGTCTCCAGTGCCTTGTTCTCCGCGTGTTCTTCGCTCTTCGGTTCGGCGGCCATGGCCAGCACACTCTCCAGATTGCTGGTGTGCGGCTCTTCCACCTTCTGAATCACGGGATCGAGGAAGTGCTCAAAGCGGTTGCCGATGCCGACGAAGCCTCCAATGATGGAGAGCACGGCCAGCAGCACCAGCGGTGAGAGCATCATCCAGGGCGACTCGTGAGGAGTGCCGTGGTGAGAGTCGTGGGCGTGAGCGGCGCCATGACCAGCATCGTGCCCCGCATCCTGCGCCCCGCGATACTCGCCGAAGAAGGTTAAGAACAGCAGGCGGAACATGTAGAAGCTGGTCATGAAGGCCGTGATGGCTCCGATGGCCCAGAAGATTCTGCTGCCGAAGGGGCTGCTGAAGGCCTGCCACAGGATTTCATCTTTCGACCAGAATCCGGCCAGCGGCGGAATACCAGCAATGGCCAGCGTAGCGACGAACATGACGCCGAAGGTCCACGGCATGTACTTGCGCAGGCCGCCCATCTTCCGCATGTCCTGCTCGCCGGATATTCCATGGATGACCGAGCCCGCGCCGAGGAAGAGCAGCGCCTTAAAGAAGGCGTGGGTCATCAGATGGAAGACCGATGCCGAGTACGCGGCGACTCCGGCGGCCATGAACATGTATCCCAACTGGCTGACCGTCGAGTATGCGAGCACGCGCTTGATGTCCGTCTGCGTGATGGCGATGGTGGCGGCGAAGAAGCTGGTCAGGGTTCCGATGATGGCCACCGCGAGCAGTGCCAGCGGCGCGCGCGTGAAGACGGCGTTCGAGCGGGCAACCATGTACACACCGGCGGTCACCATCGTGGCGGCGTGGATGAGTGCCGAGACCGGCGTAGGGCCTTCCATGGCGTCCGGCAGCCACACGTAGAGCGGAATCTGCGCGCTCTTGCCGCAGGCGCCCACCAGCATCAGCAATCCGATGGCGGTCAGGATGCCGGCGTGCTGCTCGGTACCGAAGTGCGTCAGGATGTCGTTCACCTGCGTGTAGCGCAGGGTGCCAAACTGCTGGATGAGCAGGAAGAGCGCGATCAGGAATCCGAAGTCGCCGACGCGGTTGGTAATGAAGGCCTTCTTGCCAGCGTTGGCCGCCGAATCCTTGCGGAAGTAGAAGCCGATCAGCAAGTACGACGCCAGGCCCACACCCTCCCAGCCGACAAACATCAGCAGGTAGTTGTTGGCCAGCACCAGCACCAGCATGAAGAACATGAACAGGTTCAGGTAGGTGAAGAAGCGGTAGTAGCCGCCCTCGTGCTCCATGTAGGCGACGGCGTACACGTGGATGAGGAAGCCCACGCCCGTGACCACGAGCATCATGATCAGCGAGAGATGATCCACCAGCAGCGCGAAGTCCACGTGGAACTGGCCGACGGTGATCCAGGTGCCGTACTTCGTCTCCAGCATGGCGTAGGGAGAACTGACCAGCACCCACGCATGGGCCAGCGCCACAAGGAACGATGCGCCGGTAAAGAACAGCGCAATCCCGGAGACGAGCTTCTTCGGCAGGTTGCGGCCGTAGAGTCCGTTCAGCAGCGCGCCAACGAGCGGCAGGATCGGGATCAGCCAGGGTTGCCAGAATGGTAGCGTTATCGTCATAGCTTCAGCAGGTTCACCCGATCCACGTTAAGCGTCTCCCGCGTGCGGTAGACGGAGATGATGATGGCCAGTCCGACGGCGGCTTCAGCGGCGGCCACTACCATGACAAAGAAGACGAAGATGTGGCCGTCCAGGGTTTGCAGGCGCGTGGCAAAAGCGATAAAGCTCAGGTTCACGCCGTTCAGCATCAGCTCGATGCTCATGAACAGCGTGATGATGTTGCGCTTGGTCAAAAAGCCGGTGACGCCACAGGCAAACAGAAACGCGCTGAGCAGCAGGTACCAGGAGATGGGAATCATGAGCGGCTCCTGCGGGTGAGCACCACGGCGCCCATAATGGCGATCAGCACCAGGATGCTGGTGACCTCAAAGGCGAGCAGGTACTTGGTGAACAGCAACTCGCCCACCTTGTCGGCCGGGCCGTACATGGCGCCGATGGGCAGCAGTTTGTCGTCCGGGCGGTGCTGCAACAATACCCAGATGCCGATGATGCCGCCGGCGAAGAGTCCCGGGATGCCGAAGATCTTGGCGACATGGCTGCCCTGGACTTCTTCTTCCTTGCCGGCGTTCAGCAACATGATGACGAAGACGTATAGCACCATGATGGCGCCGGCGTAGATGATGACCTGCACCACGGCGACGAACTCAGCGCCCAGCAGCAGGTAGATCAAGGCCAGCGAGCCCATCACCACGATCAGAGACAGAGCACTGTTGATCGTCTTCTTCTGAAGCAGAAGATTGATGGCGCCGCCGACGCAAAAGGCTCCGAAGAGCAGGAACAGGAATTGATGCATCCGGCCTCAGGCCCTCCAAGCCACAAAAAACGCGGTGATGACGACGTTTGCCAGCGCCAGCGGAAAGAGAAACTTCCATCCGAAGGCCATCAACTGGTCATAGCGGAAGCGCGGCAAGGTGCCACGGATCCAGATATACAAAAACAGGAAGAAGAAAATCTTGGACGAGAACCAGACCAGCGGCAGGAACGCCTGCACCACCGCCGGAAGAAAGTGCATGGGAGGTCCGCTCCAGCCGCCCAGGAACATGACGCTGGCCAGGCAGGCGACGGTGACCATGTTGGCGTACTCGGCCATAAAGAACATGGCAAACTTCATCGCGGAATACTCGGTGTGATAACCGGCCACCAGCTCGGTCTCCGCCTCCGGAAGATCGAAGGGGATGCGGTTGGTCTCGGCGAAGGCCGACATCATGTAGATGAAGAAGGCCACGAACTGCCAGCGGAAGATGTACCACTGCGGAATCACGCCGAACCAGGTTCCGAGCTGGCCCTTGACGATGCCGCCCAGGCTCAGGGTGCCGCTCATGATGAGCACGCCCACCAGCGACAGTCCCAGCGAAACCTCGTAGCTCATCATCTGCGCCGAGGCGCGCAATGAGCCGAGCAGCGAGTACTTGCTGTTCGACGACCATCCGGCCAGCGCGATGCCGTACACGCCCAGCGACGTGATGCCGAGGATGATCAGCAGTCCCACGTTGATGTCGCTCGACTGGCCCGTGGCATCCACCACGCCCGTAATCTGCACCGGCGTGCTGACGCCGAACAGATGCACGATGGGGCCGATCGGCACCAGCGCAATCGAGGTCAGGGCCATGATGAGCGACAGGGCCGGGGCCAGCAGATAGATGTGCTTTTCCACGTAGGGCGGCGTCAGGTCTTCCTTCAGCAGGAACTTGATGCCGTCGGCCAAAGGTTGCAGCAGGCCAAAAAAGCCCACGCGCTGGGGTCCCCAGCGGTTCTGGATGTGGCCCACCACCTTGCGCTCCAGCCATACCGTGTAGGCAACCACGGTCAGCAGAACGCCGAGGGTGACGGCGATCTTGATTACCGCGACGATCAGGAAGCTCCATGCGCTCATTGCAGCATTCTTCTCCAGCCGCCCAGGCACACAACATGCCCTGCGGCGAAACCTGCGTCTCCGGCGCGTAAGCCGGGTGAATCCTTAGTCCGCGCCCACCGTCTCCGGCGACTTGGCGTGTTCGGCGGCCACGGCCTTCAATGCCGCGGAGTAACGTCCCATAGTGCCGGAGGCGAATAATCCGTTGTCGGCCGGCAAAACCAGCTCAGGATGCGCCGTGATGGCCGACGGCTCAATCTGCACCAGCTTGGTGTGCAGTGCCATGCCCGATGCCAGCTCCAGAGGAGTGACCGCATAGCCCGGCACCGTGCCGGCAATCTCTTCCAGCGTAATCGTCGGATCGAGCGGAGAAGTGCGCGTGGCCACGCCGCGCGAGGCGTTGAAGACCGCGGTGCGGTCCGCCTCGCCCGATTGCACGCCGCGGCTCTGTCCCTGGTCGGCCACGGTATGGCCGCGGAAGGGAACCAGGGCGTTCACGTCGGCGCCCATCTTCTCGGCAATGCGCAGGATGATCTCGAAGTCCGGCTTGGTGCCTGCCGTGTCGCTGGCCTTGTGCAGGCGTTGCAGGTCGCCGCAGGTATTAGTCACCGTGCCGGTCTTTTCGTAGGCGAAAGCCGCCGGCAAAAACACATCGGCCTGCGCGCCGGTCTCAGTCAGGAAGAGATCCTGCACGACGAGGAAAGGTTTGGTGAAGGCCGCCGGGTTCGCCATCTGCGCCGCAGGATTCGCTCCCACAACCCACAGGACTTCGACCGTGCCATGCGCCGCGGCTTCCAGCGTGTGCTTCAGGTCCAGCCCCGGAGCCTCAATCTTCTTGTAGCCGGGAGCGAGGTCGGGGAAGAGTCCCATGTCGGCCGCGCCGCGCGAGTTGGCATACTCGCCGAGCAGGACAAACTTCGCGCCCTTGGGAGCGAAGTGCGCAATCAGCGCGTCGAGCGCGTGTCCGCGAACCTCGGCGCCAAACAGCACCACGAGTCCGCTCTCGGCGTTCACCTTCTCGCGCACGGCGCCGAGCTTTTCGGTGTTGGCACCCAGCCGCATCGCGGCCATGTCGTCTCCACCCAGGAAGGCCGCCAGTTGCGCCTCGCTGCCGGGACCGATGTGCGCTTTGCCGATGGCCTTGCGATCCAGCTTCGTCTCCGACGAGTTGATGACATACAGCCGTGCCGCGCGCTGCCGGATGGCCGTGCGAACGTGCCACGCAAGTAGAGGATGCTGCTCGCTGAGGTCTCCGCCGATGACCAGCACCGCGTTGGCCGCCGCGACGTCTGCGGTGGTGGCCGTCTCGGCCTTGGTAGCAGAGATGGCGCGCGCAAAGCTCGCATAGTCGGCGGTACGGTGATGATCAATGTTGTTGGTGCCCAGCACCTGGCGGGCAAACTTCTGCAGTAGATAGTTTTCTTCGTTCGTAGTGTGGTTGCTGCCCACCACTCCAAAGGCCTTGCCGCCCTTGGTCGAAAGCACCTGCTGGAACTTCACAGCCACGGCCTCGATGGCTTCATTCCATGTGGCGGCCACCAGTTGGCCGTCGCGGCGGATGAGCGGTGTGGTCACGCGCTCCGGGCTGGCGGCAAAGTCAAAGCCGAAGCGGCCCTTCACGCAGAGGAAGTCATCGTTCAATCCGCTGCGGTCGCGGTTGTCGCAGCGGACAATCTCGCTGCCATTCTCGCTGCGCCGTACGCCCACGGTGGTCAGGCATCCATCGCCGCAGTGCGTACAAACCGTGCCGACGTGGTTCATCTCCCAGGGCCGCGTCTTATAGCGGTAGCTGCTGCTGGTCAGCGCGCCCACCGGGCAGATGTCAATGCACTGGCCGCACTCTTCGCAATCCAGCTTGTCGCCCAGGTTTGGAGCGATGACCGAACCCTGGCCGCGGTTCTGGATGCCTAGGGCGTACACGTCCATACCTTCGCCGCAGACGCGCACGCAGCGGTAGCACAGGATGCAGCGCGGCCGGTCGTAGAAGACGACGGGCGACCACTGCTGCTCGTCGCGGTGGCTTTTGATGTCAATGAACTTGCTCTCCGCCGCGCCGTACTTGAAGGTCATGTCCTGCAACTCGCACTCGCCGCCGGCGTCGCACACAGGGCAATCCAGCGGATGATTTGCGAGCAGCAACTCCAGCGTGCTCTTGCGCGCCTGGATGATCTTCTCCGTCTCGGTCTGCACCACCATGCCCTCGGCCACCGGAGTCGTACAGGCGGTCTGCATCTTGGGCATCTTCTCGATTTCCACCAGGCACATGCGGCAGGCGCCCTGCAGCGAGAGTCCGGGGTAGTAACAGAAGGCGGGAATCTCAATGCCGTGCTGCTTGCAGGCCTCAATCAGCAGCGTCCCCTTGGGGGCGGTGATGGTGCGGCCGTTGACGGTCAGCGTTACGTTTTGTGTTGCTTCAGCCATGAAATCTCTCTGCGTGCCTTGCTAACGGCTCAGTACGGGCAATGCGTTCGGGGCGCCATGCTTTTCAAACGGGCAGGGGCGTCCATCCAGATGCGCTTCAAACTCTTCGCGGAACTTCTTCACGAAACCAATAATCGGCATGGCCGCCGCGTCTCCCAAGGGGCAGAAGGTGCGGCCCAGCATGTTCTCCGCCAGGTATTGAAGGTTATCAATGTCCTTGGCCACACCGCCGCCGGCGTGGAAGCGCTTGAGGCTCTTGCTCAGCCAGTCGGTCCCTTCGCGGCAGGGAATGCACCAGCCGCAGCTCTCATGCCGGTAGAACTGAATGGTGCGCAGCGCGAACTTGACGATGCAGGTCTGGTCGTTCAGCACCACAATGCCGCCGGAGCCAAGCATCGTCCCGGCCTTCATCATGGAATCGAAGTCCAGCGCCACGTCAATCTCGTCGGGCTTCAGGCAGGGCACGCTCGATCCGCCCGGCACCACGGCCTTCAGCGCGCGTCCATCGGCGATGCCGCCGCCCACTTCGTAAATCGCTTTGCGCAGGCTGTAACCCAGCGGCAGCTCGTAGACGCCCGGGCGTACAAGATGTCCGCTCAAGCTGAACAGGCGCGTGCCGCCGTTGCGCTCCACGCCAATCGCCGCATACTTGGCGCCGCCCATCAGGATGACGTGTGGCACGCTGGCCAGGGTCTCTGCGTTGTTGATTACCGTCGGTCCGCCCCACAGTCCGACCACGGCGGGGAATGGCGGACGGATGCGCGGTACTCCGCGCTTGCCTTCCAGCGATTCCATCAGCGCCGACTCTTCGCCGACCTCGTACGCTCCAGCGCCACCGTGCCAGTACACTTCCAGGTCGTAGCCCGAGCCGAAGATGTTCTTTCCGGCAAAGCCCTTGGCGTAGGCGTCGGCGATGGCCTTCTGCATGATCTCCAGCAGATAGCGGTACTCGCCGCGGATGTAGATGTAAGCCGCGTGCGCGCCGGTGGCGATGGCGGCAATCATGGCGCCTTCAATCACCGCGTGCGGATCGTGCTCGAAGATGAGGCGGTCCTTGCATGTGCCCGGCTCACTTTCGTCGCCGTTGCACAGCACGTACTTGGGCTTGGCGCTCTCCTTGGGGACGAAGCTCCACTTCATGCCCGTGGGGAATCCGGCTCCGCCGCGGCCGCGCAGGTTGCTGGCCTTCATCTCATTGATGATGCCGTCGGCGCCCAGTTCCAACGCCTTGCGCACGGCCTTGTAGCCGTCCAGTTCGAGATAGCGCTCCATGTTGGCCGCGCCCTTGCCAAAGCGGCTGGTTACGACCTTGACCTCATCGGGATGGGAGACCAGAGTTGCCATGCTATTGCCGCTCCGCCTTCTGCCGGTATTCGTCCAACACCTGGTCAATCTTTTCCGGCGTGAGGTTCTCGTGGAAGTCGTAGTTCACCTGCATGGCCGGAGCCCAGCTGCAGGCTCCGATGCACTCCACCTCTTCCACCGAGAAGACGCCATCCACGCTGATGCCCTTGTTGACCGCGACCCCGGCGCGACGCCGCGCGTGCTCCAGCATCTGCTCTCCGCCCTTCAGCAGGCAGCAGATGTTGGTGCAGACCTGCACGTTGTAGCGTCCGGCGGGTTTCACCCGCAGCATGGAGTAGTAGCTGATGACGTTGCGGATATCCAGTTCGGTGATCTCCAGCCGGCGGCTGAGTTCGGCAATCACCTCGTTGGTGATGTAGCCGTATTCATCCTGCGAGTACAGCAGGAAGGGCACCAGCAGCGAGCGCCGCGCCGGATAGTGCGTCAACATGTCGGCGTAGCGCGCCTCGAGTTGTTCCGTGAATTTCATCGGTCTCTTGTACCCGTTGGCGCCGCCCACAATTCCGGCGCCGGGAAAAATCTGTCTAGCGGTCCACGTCGCCCAGAACCACGTCTATGCTGCCCACGGCCGCCACCACGTCGGCCAGCAGGTTATGCTCGCACATCACGCCCAGTGCGTTCAGGTTGGCAAACGATGGGCTGCGCATGTGCACACGGTAAGGCTTGGCCGTGCCGTCGCTCTTCACGTAGTAGCCCATCTCGCCGCGTGGCGACTCCACTCCCTGGTAGACCTCGCCCTCCGGCACCGTAAAGCCCTCGGTCACAATCTTGAAGTGATGAATCAGCGATTCCATCTGCGTCTTCATCTTCTCGCGGTCCGGCAAAACGACTTTCGGAGCGTCGGCCTTCACCGGACCCTCCGGCAGCCGCGCAATCGCCTGCTTCACCATGCCGATGGATTGCCGCAGCTCCTCCATGCGTACGATGTAGCGCGCAAAGACGTCACCCTCGGTGGCCACCGGAACCTTGAACTCCAACTGCTCGTAGCCGCCGTACGGCATGTCGCGCCGCAGATCCCAGTCCACGCCGCTGCCGCGCGCCGTCGGGCCGGTCAGCATCAGGTCGGTGGCGTCCTGCGCGGTGATCTTCGCCACGCCCTTGGTGCGGCCCGTCCAAATAGGATTGTTCGTCAGCAGGTCGCTGTACTGCTCAATGCGGGCGGGGAAGTAGCCGGCAAAGTTCTTGATGTAGTCGAGGAAGCCCAGCGGCAGATCCATGCTGACCCCTCCCACCCGGAAGTAGGAGGTCATCATGCGCTGCCCGGCCACCATCTCGAACATCTTCAGAATCTCCTCACGCTCGCGGAAGCAGTAGAGGAAGACCGTCATGGCGCCTATGTCCATGGCGTGCGTGCCCAGCCACACCAGGTGAGAGCAGATGCGCGTCAGCTCGTTCAGCATCAGCCGAATCCACATCGCGCGCGGCGGAACCTCCAGTCCCAACAGCTTCTCCACGGCCAGCACGTAGGTGAAGTTGTTGGTCATGGGGCAGAGGTAGTCAATGCGGTCGGTGAGCGGAACAACCTGCTGGTAGAACTTCGCCTCGCAGGTCTTCTCGATGCCGGTGTGCAGAAAGCCGATGTCGGGCCGGATGCGGACGATGGTCTCGCCGTCAATTTCCAGCAGCAGGCGCAGCACGCCGTGCGTGGAAGGATGCTGCGGGCCCATGTTCAGAACCATGGTGCGGTCGCCGTTGATGGTCTCCACTACGGGCGCGGAGCGGAACTGGTCAATGTGCGCCATTAGCGGTAGCCCTCCACGGGATAATCCTTGCGCAGGGGATGGCCTTCCCACTCGTCGGGCATCAGAATGCGGCGCAGGTCGGGATGATTCTGGAAGCGGATGCCCATCAGGTCGAAGATTTCGCGCTCAAAGGGCGAGGCGCCCATCCACAACGGCGTAACCGATTCGACATAAGGGTCCAGGCCGCTGATGGGAACCTTGACACGCAGGCGCTCGCGGCGGGCGTAGGAGATCAGCGAGTAAATGACCTCAAAGCGCGGTTCCGATGGGTAGAGGTCCACGCTGGTCACATCGGCCAGGGCGTTGAACTGGGTCTCGGTGGAGTCGCGCAGCAGCCTCAGCGCCTCGACGATCTGCACCTGGTCCACAACCAGGGTCAGCTCATTGCGGTCGAACTTCGCCGCCAGCAGCGCTCCCGGCAGCCCTGCCAGCAGGCAGGCAACGGCCGGGCGGTCCTTCAGCAGCTCCAGATCAGTGATGGCAGGTTCCAGTGGCATGGGTGGTTACAGCGCCTCGTCGCGCGAAGGTTTGTTCCAGTCCAGCACGCCTTTTTTCCATACATAGACGTAACCGACCAGGATGATCAGGACGTAGGTCATCATCTCCCAGAAGCCGAACATCTTGAGCTGTTTCAACAGGATAGCCCAGGGATAGAGGAAGACCGCTTCCACGTCGAAGAGGATGAACAGCATGCCGACCAGGTAGAACTTGACGCTGAAGCGCTGCCTCACGTCGCCTACCGGTTCCATGCCGCACTCGTAAGGCGACATTTTGCTCTTGTTCGCCTTGTGCTGGCCGATCAAATAGGAAAGCGTCACGATGGCGCCCGCAAGAACGGTGGCCAGGGTGAAATGGATCAGCAGCGGCAAATACCGGGCAAAGTAGTTGTCTGTCATTCTTTTAGGTTACTGGGTCCACCACCACAATGGGAGGAACTGGCAAGTATAGAGAGTGCGATTTGGCAGTGTCAAGAGAACGGGCTCGTAAGCGCGAAAAGGAGAAACAACTTTGGAAAAGAGTTTTCCTGACATTGCTGGAAAAGGAAACAGAAACGAAAGTAATGTTGTTATTCTGTCCTTCTGACATGACAATGCATGACAAGTAAATCCATTAGGCTTGGCCGGTTGGACGTGTGCTTTCGTCACATCCAACATGCTCTGCCCGGGAAGTATCTTGCGGTCCATGATCTTCGGCTTTAATACCGACATCCGCGTGGACGAGACCGTCTACCACGTCCAGACCGAGGCGCGCGAGCAGGAGCGTCGCATGGAGTCGCAGGTCTTCGTCAGCGGACGATGCATCGGAAAACGCAGCTCTCCCATGCCGGAGGGTGGCGACGACGATCAGATTCAGGAGATGGCACGCTCCCAGCACCGCTGGGTCGTGGAGGCCGTGCGCGAAGGCTTCATTGACGACGTCATCAACCAGGAGGTCGGCGAGTCCCTCGCGGTACACTTCCTGGGCGCCGAGCGCATCTCCTTGAGCGACATTGTTTTGCAGTTCCGCGTGCTGGTCGGCGGCTACGTGACCGGCAACGCCTATGTGGACGGGGACTGGCGCACCGAGACCGAATCCGGCCAACTGGCGGGTGCCTACACCAATGACGCTGGCGTGGCCCACATGCGCCTGCCTGCCGTCAGCGGCAACGTGGATATGGAGATCCGCGCACGCAGCGAAGGGCTGGCTGCCCGGCGCCGTTTCCTGGTGAAATCCGCAAACTCCTGAGCCGGATGTCGCGTACAATCATGGCCATGAAGAGGCTTGTGATGCTTGCGGCCGTTGCCGCCGGCCTGCTGCTGATGGCGCCGCGGCTGGTGGCGCAGTCCACCGGCGAGCTGGACGGCCCCATGACGGAAGACCCGCGCTATAACCGGCCGAAACAGCCTCAGAAGCCCGTGGCCAACACCCCTCCGCCACGCGGCACCGAGGAGAGCAGCAGCCAGCAGACGAAGATTGATCTTTCTCCACCGCTGGAGGATGCCACCGCGGGCGGCAGCCGGGGCCGCGCCAGCGACGATGTTGGCGAATTGCACCCCTATAACCCATTGCGCTCCATGAAGGACGTGGAGGTGGGCAACTATTACTACGACCGGGGCAACTACAAGGCGGCCCTGCTGCGTTATCGCGATGCGCTGGAGTTCAAGCCGCGCGACGCCGTGGCCACCTTCCGCATGGCCGTGGTGCTGGAAAAGCTGAAGGAGTATCCCGAGGCGATGGCGCGCTACCAGGAGTATCTTTCCATCCTGAAAGACGGGCCCAGCTCGGGGGATGCGCGCAAGGCCCTGGAACGCCTGAAGTCCATGCCGGCCACCGCGCAGAAGTCTCCCACGGCTGCGCCCACCACGCTTAAAGAAGGCGCCGCCCCGGCAAGGGATTCCAACAAAGCCACGGAGGCCGGACCCCGCTAATGGACGCCATCCTGCAAAGCCTGCATGACAAGTTTGAGGTTGCCACCGAGGGCATCTCCGCCGATGCCTGGGAGATCGCTCCCGAAGGCCGTTGGAGCTGCTCAAAGATTGTCGAGCACCTGGGGCGCAGCTACGGCACCACGGCCAAGCTGTTGGAGACGTCCATTGACAGCCGCCAGAAGCCGCAGATGCCCAGGCCCACCTGGAAGCAGACGGCCGTTCGTATGCTGATCTGCCACGTGGGGTACTTTCCCGGCGGCCGCAAGGCTCCGGCGATGGTGCAGCCCACCGGCCTGCCAGGCATTACAGCCCTGGAGCGCGCGCTCAGCAGCCTGGAGCGCATGGCTGCGGCCATTGATGCCGCCGAGCTGATCTGGGGAAAGGGGCCGATTGCTCCGCACTTCCTGCTGGGTCCCATGACGGGCGAGGAGTGGCGGCGCTTTCACGCCTGCCACGGCCTCCACCACCTGCGGCAGCTGCGCAGCCGGGCCGCGTATGCCAGGCGGAATCCTGAAAAGAAAAGAAGAACTAGTAGTCGTAAGGGTGGGGAACCCCGGCGTGGCGCGCATCTTCCTGCGCGTCCGAAACCTGCTGCTCAAGACCCTTGATCAAGTCCTGCTGCTCGGCGATCTTCACCAGGAAGCCGCGCTGCTCCGCGTCGTATTCAGCGTTGGTGGGCGTCATGCCGGCCGTGTTGTGGTAGGAGCGCGTGCTCTCTATCTGGTCAGACTGCGTCTTGGCAAGTGCCAGGCGGGCCTTGTCCAAATCTTCGCGCAGCCGCTTGATGCGGTTGATGTAGTGATCTTCCACTTCCTTGGTGCGCGCAACGATGTCTTTTTCACGCTCGACCGTCTTCTTGGCAGAGGCCTTGGCCCCGGAATTGTCCTCCGCCTCATCGGCGCCTTCTATGGCTGCTGCGGCATCGGCCGTGCTCTTCTTGGAGGGGGTCTTCCGGGCGGATGCCTCGGCATCGGCGCCCTCGGCAGGCTTCACGTCGGAGGCTTTTGCGTCCCCGGTCTTCGCGTCTCCGGGCTTTGCGTCTCCGGTCTTGGCCTCGCCTGGTTTGGCGTCTGGGGCTTTCGCGTCGGCAGCCGGCGCGCTGGTTTCTTCTTCATCCTCGGCTTTGCCGGAGATGATCGCGGTGTCTGGTGATTCCACGTCGTCGTTGGTGTAAACGCGGGTCTGCGGGGTGCTCTGGTGCTCGGCGCGCTGCTGGCGTGCCACGTCGGCCAGTGACTGAGCATGCGCTGTTACGGGCGCGCTCAGCGTCAGCAGCGCCGCGGACAAAACGGCCATCAATGGCAGGGTAAGCTTCATGGCGGTCCCACCTCGCTTCAAGGGATATTGTAGCGCGATGGCGACATGGGTTGATCGGCGAGAAGCCTTCTGGTCAACCCGAAGGTGCCTGGGTGGTCGGCTATTCCGCCGCTCCGTCAGTAACCCAACAGTCTGAGATAAGCCCGAACCATCCCCTCGCCGTAGAACCACGCCACCAGCGACATGGTGCAGAGGAAGACTCCGAAGGGGATCTCCAGGGCGCGCATGGCGGTCTGCGCCGCCTGCCAGCTGCGGGCTCCGGCCGCGGCTCCCAGGCGGGGACGATAACGCCGGATGCGGTTGCGGTAGATGCTGACCAGCACCGCGCCGCCGAAGAAGCCTCCGGCAATGGCCGAGGTGGCCAGCACGAAGAGCGTGAGCACCGGACCCAGGAAGCTGCCAACCATGGCCATCAGCTTGAGGTCGCCAAAGCCCATGCCGTCGCTCTTGCGCACGAGGCGGTACAGTGCGGCGATAGCCCACAGAAGGCCGGCGCCGACGGCCGCTCCGGATAGTGAATTGATCAGCGAGCGCAGAAAGAGATGAACCTCCAATTGCGTGGGCGTGGGCGCGCCGTGGAAGCTGATGGGCCACAGAGCCGCCGCCGGACCGGGCACCAGCGAGATGACGCTGAGCAGGATTCCAGCCACAAGGCCCGTCAAGGTCATGGCGTCGGGCAGCAGATGGGTTTCCGCGTCGGTGAATGCCAGCCCCAGCAGCAGGAAGCAGAGCACGCAGCCTTTGACGGCGTCCACCGGAAGGGCCGAGCGCAGGAAGCAGAGCAGGAAGAGCATGGCGCAGGTGAATTCCACCACGGCGTAGCGCGGCGTGATGGGAGCCTTGCAGTGGCGGCAGCGTCCGCCCAGCAGCAGCCAGCTCAGCACGGGAATGTTGTCCTGGGCGGAGATCATCTGGTGACATTCCGGACACGCCGAACGCGGCCGAACCACGCTGAGGCCGCGCGGCAGCCGGTAGATGCACACGTTCAGAAAGCTGCCGAAGATCAGCCCGAGGCAGAAATACGCCGCTCCCACCAGCCAGACAGGGTACACGCTTCTCTCTGTCCTACAGGAATATGGCAGATTATAGCCGTAGTGCGGCTTTCCGGGTGAGTAACCAGTCAGGTTAGTCGCCGGCAGAAGGCGCGCTTCATCTGACGCCCCCGGGCGGTTTACACTCAACAGGACGCCATGAACGAAGCCGATCCCAACCGTCCGTACATTCAGTTCGAGCACGTCCACAAGGCCTTTGGCGAAAAGGTCGTGCTCAACGACGTCAGCTTTGACGTGCAGCCCGGTGAGACCGTCGCCATCCTGGGCCGCAGCGGCGTGGGCAAATCGGTCGCGCTGCATCTCATCATGGGCTTCCTGAAGCCAACCAGCGGCCGCCTGTGGGTGGCGCAGCAGGAGATCACGGATTACACGGAAAATGAGATGGAGGCCATCCGCAAGAAGGTCACCATGGTCTTCCAGAACGGGGCGCTCTTCGACTCCCTGAGCGTGGGCCAGTAAACTCCACCACGCCTGTGGATTGGTGGTTTGCCTTTAAGTTTAACGATTCCACCTTCTACAAGACAACGTCGACGACGAGCCCAATCCAGGGATCTCGGCGGCGTCCGAATCGCTATAAAGACGGGTTTTGCCTGAA
>CAVRDQ010000062.1:0-10011 GCA_963719655.1 uncultured Acidobacteriota bacterium
TGGAATTCGACAGCGGACAGATTCACCAGGTGCTTTTGAATCTGCTGCTGAATGCCGTACAGGCCTGTGAGGCGGGTGACAGCGTGCAGGTGGAGTTCACTGGCGACGCCCAATATGTGGTCATTTCGGTCACCGATACGGGCAAGGGCATTCCGGCCGACGTGCTGCCGAACATCTTCCGGCCCTTCTTTACCACCAAGGGCAATGGCACCGGACTGGGGCTGAGCCTGGCGCGGCGGATTGTGGAAGAGCATGGCGGATGGCTGGAGGCCACCAGCGAACTGGGCCGCGGCACACAGTTCCGCCTGTCGTTGCCGAAGACGCGTGAAGAGGGTTAAATCCCGCACGGTTACTTTCGATACATGCAAGCGCGGCTGTGACCGTGATAATCTGAAGTGCTGACTCAAGGAATGTGAAGTCGTCTGATGGCGAGTGAAAAAGTCTTAATCGTAGATGATGAACGGCTTGTCCGCTGGAGCCTGCGGCAGAAGTGTGAGGAATGGGGCTACCAGGTCAGCGAGGCCGAAAGCGGAACCGACGGATTGCGTGTGGCCCGCAATGAGAGCCCGGATCTGGTGCTGCTCGACGTGCGCCTGACCGATATGAACGGTCTGCAGGTGCTGGAGCGGCTGAAGCAGAATGGCGACGCGCGCGCCGTCATCATGATCACGGCCGACCCCCAGTTGGAAGACGTCAAGCAGGCCCTCAAGCAGGGTGCCTACGACTTCATCGGCAAGCCGGTGGACTACGACGAGTTGCGCGTGGCGGTGAAGAACGCCCTGGAGGCCACGCAGCTCCGCACGGAAAACGAGCGGCTGAAAAAAGAAGTCTTGCAGCGCCGCCGCGCCGCCTATCACGACGTGGTGGGTGAGAGCCAGAAGATGCAGGACATGCTGGCCTTCGTCAACAAGGTGGCCAGCAGTGAGGCGACCACCATCCTCATCCAGGGTGAGAGCGGAACGGGCAAAGACCTGATCTCCCGCGCCATACACTTTGAGAGCCGCCGCAAGGACAAGCCGCTCATCGTCATCAACTGCTCTGCCATCCCGGAGACATTGATGGAGGCCGAGCTCTTTGGTCACGAAAAGGGCGCATTCACCGACGCCAAGGCGATGAAGAAAGGCCTCTTCGAACAGGCCGACGGCGGCACGCTCTTCCTGGACGAAATTGGCGAACTGAGCCCATTACTACAGGCCAAACTTCTGCGCGTGCTGGAAGAGCAGGTGATCCGCCGGGTGGGCGGCGTCAAGGACCAGGAAGTGGACGTACGCGTCATCGCCGCCAGCAATCGCGACCTGGAGAAGGCCGTGCGCGAGGGACAGTTCCGCCAGGATTTGTATTATCGCCTGGCCATTATCTCCATCTTCCTGCCGCCGCTGCGCGATCGCCGCGAAGACGTTCTGCCGCTGGTGAGTTTCTTCATCGAGCGCTACAACAAGCGCTTCCGCAAGAGCGTGCGCGGCATTACACCGGAGACGCGCGACCTGTTGCTGCAGCATGACTGGCCGGGCAACGTGCGCGAGCTGAAGAACGCCATCGAGCGCGCCATGATTCTGGAAGACGACGACCTGCTGCATCCGCTCTATTTGCCGTTCTCCGTGGGTTCGCCGCTCAGCAACCTGACGGCCTTCGAGGTCAGCTCGGGTGGCAACGTGTCCAGCGGCCACAGCGTCGCCGGCGGCGCAACGGCGGAGGTTCTCACCGTGAACGGCAAGAACCTGCCGAGGTTGAGTATCCCCGAAGGCGGCACCAGCCTGGAGGAGATCGAGCGGGCGATGGTGGAGATGGCCATGCAACAGGCTAACCGCAATCAGACGCAGGCTGCCAAGTTGCTGGACATCAGCCGCGACGCTTTGCGCTACAAGTTGAAGAAATTTGGGCTGATGCATTCGGAAGAAGAAGAGGCAAGTCCGCAGACAAACGCCTGAGGTCGAATCCTGCAATGACTCCGGATGTTGCCGCCGATTTGGTGGCCATTCGCCTGCTTTTGCCATGGCCATCTGGCCATCGGGCCGTGTGAACTCGCGCAAGACTGCGTTAATTGCCGCAAGATTCCTGAATCTGAGATAAGACGCCGTGGGACTTTCTTTCTAACTCACTGAAAATACAGCAAATATATCGCACGGAAAAACAATGGTTTTGGCCCTCAGAGTGCCTCTGACCTATGTGGATAGGAGGGCCCGATGGAACCGACGCTAGTGGTGATTGGCATAAGTCTGCGCAGTGCCAAGCTCGCCCTGCGTGAGCGTTTCCTGATGGACTCCACACAGAAATCAGCCGCCCTGGACTGGCTGGTGCGCTCTGACGCGGTAGATGAAGTCATCGTGCTCTCCAACTGCAACCGCACCGAGTTCCTGGTGTGGACGCAGGATGCCTCGGAGGCCGCCAGCTCGGTGCTGCGCTTTTTAGCCCGCTCCAACAATCTGAAGCTTGCAGAGTGGTCGAATTTTTACCGCCTGGTCGGCGACGCCGCAGTGGCCCATGTGCTGCGCGTTGCCTCGGGCGTGGACTCGGTCGTCTTTGGCGAGCCGGAGGCGACCACCTCGATGCTTTCCGCCTGGCAGCAGGCGCAGCGCGCCGGCACCACGGGCCGCTTCCTGGATGCCATGATGGCCAAGGCCTTCAGCGTGGCTGCCAAGGTGCGTCAGGACCTGGGCGTGCATTCGCACATGGTGACCGTGGCCGAAGCGGCGGTCTCCATCTGCCGCGAGGCGCTGGGCGAATTGAAGAAGCGCCGCGTGCTGGTGCTGGGTGCCGGACAGATGGCGATAGCCGCCGTGCGCGAGTTGCAGAACCACGACGCCGGCGAGATCACGGTCATCAACCGCAGTTGGGACCACGCGCAGCAGTTGGCGCGGCAGTACAAGGTGAGGGCTCAGCACTCCGAGAGCCTTTGGGAACAGATGCTGGCCGCCGACGTGGTGATTGCCGCGGCCGCGCATAAGACACACATCACGGCCGACGAGCTGGAAGTGGTGATGCGCGAGCGCAAGAACAAGCGGCTGGTGATTGTGGATGTGGCCGTGCCCCGCACCGTGGCCGCCGAGGTGCGCGAGTTGGACGGCGTGAGCCTGCATGACCTGGACGACCTGTGCGCCACCGTGGATCTGCGCGATGGACGCCGCGCCAACCTTCCGGCGGCCGAGCGCATCATCGCCGAGCAGGCCCTTGGCTTCCGCGGCCAACTGCTGACGGAGAGTGTGCTGCCCACCATCAGCGGCATGCGCGAGCGCCTGGACCGGATCTGCCGCCAGGAGGTCGAACAGCTTAGGGATCAGTTTGGGCCTTTTACCGAGGATCAGGAACTTGTGCTGGCCGCTTTTTCGGCACATGTTACGCAGCGCATCGCCGCCAGTCTGGCGCGCCAACTCAAGGAGATGCCGGGTCGCCCCGAACTGGCATCGGCCATTCAGCAGCTCTTCCAACTGGAAGAACTGAAGGCCGAAAACGACCTCAAAGCCTGCGACTGAGCTCGCCAGAACAAAGTTGCTCATAAGGCTGTGGTGCTTCCAAATCCCCGCATTCTGATATTCCTTCTCCCATAATTGAACCATCTCAAAACAGCATTGCCGCCATCTCCCAGCATGCCTTCGCGCGTCCGCCGCGTGGCGCACCCGTAGTGCTTTGCCGAAGGAAAGAACATGGACGCCAGGTGCGTTCGGAGATTTCCATGCAGTGGCCGCGGCGACGCCATGGCCGAAAAGGAGAAAGCATGAAGCGCTGGAGCCTGCTCTGTGTCCTGTTGTTGACGGCGGTGACTTTTAGCCAGGGTCAGGGAACTTGGGCCTTCAATGGAACCGTGATCCGGATGAAGATGGGCGCCTGCGGCAGCACGCACGGCTTCATGGTCGCCATGGCTGGAGCCCCCGCAGCGGCGTCCAGCTGCCCGGAGTACACCATCATGAGCGACAAGGTGGTGTACGTGGTGGCGGCCACGCGGCGAGACGCCTTCATCCCGCTGGCGGAGGACCTGAAGTTTCTAGTCCGTCGCAACGAACTCATCACCGTCAGCCAGGATGAAAAGAACAAATCGCGCTTTGCCATCCAGCAGATGACACAACGCGCGGACTGGGATCGTGAGGAGGCGCGAAAGGAGTTGCAAAGCCGTTACATGGAGCGCAGCGTGAACTACGAGGTACGCAATCCGCCGCGGGCCAGCGTGCTGCCTCCCGCGACCGTGCCGGCAGTCGCGCATTGATCCTCTGACCTGAGCCGCCAGCGCTTCATCGCGGTCCCTTTCCCGCCAGGGAGCCGGGCCGCGCACTTGCCTTCCGACTCGCGAGCCCGGCCTCCCGTGGCGCCGCCTCCTGGCGCACTCTCTATTACGGGAGCGCCACCAGCGCGGTAAAGCGGCTGCTCGCAGGCGAATCTGAACTCCACACTCTGATTTATTTCGCCCGCCGCGCCTCCTCCACAGTCGCTTTCCCCTGCCATCGTGCTCTCCGCCGCCGGCGTTACCAAGGTGTCGGCCGCTGCCTGAATTTCCACCGCCACAAGTCCGTTTGCTGCTCTGTGCGAAGGAGCGGCAATGGAACTCAGCAAACTACAGCGCATCATCCTCTTTCTACTTTCGCTTGGATTGGCCATAGGGCTATGCTCTCTGCCGGCAAGTGCCACCGACGAGCCCGGATTTGTGCTGCGCAGTGACGTGCGTGAAGTGCGTCTCGCGTTCTCCGTCCGTGATGCCCAGGGCCACATGGTGCCGGATCTGCAGCCCTCCGACGTGGCCGTGGACGACAATGACCGGATCATCCGGCGCTTCCGCAGCTTTCGACCGGCCTCCGAGGCGCCTCTCGACATCGTCATCCTGCTCGACGCCAGCGACTCCGTGGCGAAACACATTCCGGAAGAAGTGGAATCGGTGCGGCGCTTTGTAGCCTCCAGCCGCTGGGGAGCGCAGGATCGCGTCTCCATCCTGACGTTTGGCGGCCTGCACTGGAAGTTGTTGTGCGCGCAAAACTGCGGTGACCAGCAGACGGAGCGCGAACTGGGGCAGTTGCAGCCGCAGGGAACCACGCCACTCTACGATGCCATGCATAAAGCGGCGGAGCTTCTGCTTGGCTCGTCCACCCCGGAGTCACGCCCGGCGATGATCCTGTTCAGCGATGGACTGGACACGATCAGCATGCACGGCCCGGACGAGGTGGTCCACGCGGCGCAGGCGCTCGAATGCGCCATCTACACCGTGAACTCACGCAGCCGCCGGCAGGGCGGGGGCGACGGTGAGGATGTGATGGAGTATTTCAGCCAGGGCACGGGTGGTATCAGTTTCCTGCCGGGAGGCAATGCCCAGTCAGACCTGGAGTTGGTACTGGAAGACCTGCGCAGCGGCTATCTGCTGACTTATGAACTACCGCAGCGCACGGGTGGAGAGCACACGGTCAGGGTGCTGGCCACGGCGAATCCACGGCTGCGCTTCCGCTCGCGCCGGGCGTACCGTGAATCGGCCGACGAGTAGGCCGCGGCGGAAACTAAATCTCCCAGACAAAACCGTCGAAGGTGTGCAGCGACTGGAAGCCGAGACGCTGGTAGAAAGCCAGCGCCTGCCGGTTCTCCTCGGTGACGGTGAGCGAGACGGAGCTGAAGCGGCGGGCCACCAGGTCGGCACAGCAGTCGCGCAAAAGATGCTCGCCAATCCCGCTGCCGCGATATTCGGCGAGCGTACAGAGCTGGGTGATGTGACCCACGTCGTGGCCCACTCGCGAGCAAAGCAGCAGGCCGGCGCGAGTGATGGACGGACGGTGCATGGCCACGAACGAGGCCGCGGGATCGAAGACTCCGCAGCCGGGAAAGCGCACGATGTTGTTCAGAAAGCGCAGCGACCCGCTGATGGTGCGGTACTGGTCGTTGACATTGCTGTCCACGTGGTTGGCGTAGGCGGCGGTGATGACCTGCGCCGCGGGCTGATAGTCGGCCTCAGTCCAGCGGTGCATCTCGATGCCGGGCTCCAGGGGCCTCTGCGGCGGGTGGTAGTGGACATCCAGCGGAAGCGTGAGAAATTGCCGCTGGTAACGGCGGAAGCCCTGGCGCAGAAATGGCTCGGCCATATCCTGGGCGGGATGCACAAGCAGTTGCGCCTCCACGCGGCGGGTGCCGGGCGACTGTTGCAGGGTGTTGATGGCGTGGCTGAGCAGTTCGATGGCAATCTCGCGGCGCCGGCCGCGCGTGGCGACGTCATCCAGCACGTAAAGATCGCCGATGACACCCTTTGACCCTTCGTAGACAAAGAAGCAGTAGCCATACACGCGCCCGCGCTCAATGGCTGCATAGCCGGGCAGGATGCGCGAGTCGGCGTAGCGCAGAATCATCTCGGCCGAGGCGTGGTAATCCCACTGCAAAAGACTGTGCCAGACTTGGACCTCCTCCTCCAGCACGGGGCGCAGGTCATGGGAAGTAAAGTGCCTGAGGTCGAGGATCTCCACGAGGGGACTATGGCTCCGGGCGGAAGCGCCGCAGGCCACAGTGTAACGGAAGTACAGTGCGGCAAAGGTCCCCCGGAGGGTTACTATGCGGTGACCTTGTGGAGAATCGCGCCGTCGTGGAGCGAGGGTGGCCGAAAATCTCCGCCAGGGATGGCGCGCCGGTTAGGGCAACGCGGTAGCGGCGCCGATGCGGTAGATCTCCACGCGGGCACGCCGATCCTCACCCAGGTAGACGACCGCGCGCTGGCCGATCAGCTCGTGCAGGGCGGGCATGGCGCCCATGCGCAGGACCAGAACGTGCTCGGCGGATGGCACGGCGGCGGGCAGTTCGTAGACGGCGGGCGAGACCTCAAGGCCTTCGTAGGGGGCAACCGGGCGGTCGAGATAAAAGGCCAGTCCCAGGGCTATGTTCCGGCTGACGCCAAAGGTGGCCAGCGGACGGGCGCCGGGCTCATCGAGCGCGATGAGCAACTGCGCAACCGGACGTGAACTTTGTGTGGCATCCACGGCCGGCGCCAGGCCGCGCAGCACAAGGCCCACCAGCAATATCATGGGCAACAGGGTGACAAAGCGCAGCATCGGCCAGCCCAGCCGCAGCATAGGAAGTGCGACCAACAGGAAGATGGCGGCGAAGGCCGCTGCGGCCGCGGCCAGCACCAGGGCCGTCAGGTGGATGTGGAAGACCATGCGCGGGGCAACAATCAGCGCGGCTCCCAACGCACCCAGCAACGTGGCGTGCAGCAGGACGCTCACCCGTCGCGGTGGTTCCTCCCACCCGGCGCGCCGATGGATGGCCGTCGCCCCCAGCATCAGCAGGGCGGGAACGCCCGGCAGAATGTAGCCGGGAAGTTTTGAGCGCGAAAGCGAGAAAAAGATAATGGGCAGCAGCCCCCACACGGCGAGAAAAATCTCAAAGCCATAGCCGGGTTCACCCTCATCCGGCACAATGCGTTGGCGAAAGCCACGCCATGCATCGTGCAGTCCGTGCAGCAGCCACACCGTCCACGGCAAGGTGCCGGCCAGCGCCACCGGAATGTAATACCAGAAGGGCTGGCGATGGCGGTAGAGGTTCGAACTAAAGCGCGCCAGGTTGTGCTGCAAAAAGAAGACGCGGAAGAACTCTGGAGTCTCGCGCTGCACGGCCACATACCAGGGCAGGGCCACGGCCAGGAACACAATGATGCCCAGCGGATCGAGCGTGCGCCAGATCGCGCGCGGCGCCCCGCGCAGCAGACAGAAGGCAACCACCACCAGCGCAGCCAGTCCCGGAGCAACCGGCCCCTTGGCCAAGGCGGCCACGGCGATCATGGCGTAGAAAAAGGAGAGCAGCAGCCGCGGACAGGTGAGCCGCGCCACGCCATCTTCCGTGGCCTCAAACTCCGACTGATACCAAGCGAACCACGCCAGCAGTCCGAGCGTAAATGGAGCGGCCAGCAGCATGTCGGTGGCCGCCGCGCGGGCAAAGCCCAGCACCAGAGCGCCGCTTGCCACCATCATCGCCGCATCCAGCCGCGCCGCGTGGCGAATGCGCCGCAGAAACAGAAACACGCCGACGCACATGGCCGTGGCCATCGCCGCCGAAGGTACGCGCGCCGCCCAGTCCACAATGCCAAATAGGCGGAAGCTCACGATCTCCGCCCAGTACAGCAAGATGGGTTTTTCCAGCCAGGTGTGTCCGTACAGGTAGGGAGTGATCCAGGTGTGGCGGGCCATCATCTCCCGCGCCACCTGCGCATAGCGCGGCTCGTCGGGGCCAAGCAATCCAATGCCGGCCAGGCGGAAGAAGAAGAAAAAACCGCACAGCCCGCCCAGCAGCAACAGCTCGCGAACTCGATCCCGGCTCAAGCGCATGGGATTAGTGTAATCGAGACTAGTAATTGTGTGAGGTTAGAGGGTCTTCCGGGCCAACACCACTAGCCAGCCAAGGGCGAAGAGGCTAGCTGTGAGGATCGCGAAAAAATTAACGAGAAGCTGCTTTCTTTCTCGTTCGACACCTTCGTAGGGTTCAGCTTCGGCATGAAGGATGTCAACACTAAGCGAGTTGGCGCGTTGTCCCAGTCGCCATAGAGCCAGCAGTTCCGCGACTGTAGCCAATGCAAGGATGGTGACATAAAATCCCCACGCAGGTACAGTGCGACCCAATTTCACAATGTCCCAACCCTCGGCATAAAGAAATATCCCAATCAAAACAACGGCCACTACGGACGCAAACGCAGACGCCGACTTAAATTCTGTTCGGGTTCCCATTGTGCGCGACCATGGGAACTGGGGGATCATAAGGCGAATCAAGACAAACAAAGGGATCCACCAAATTGCCTTCAACATATCTAGAATTCGTTGAGCTTCGGGCATTATTCTTTTTACTCCATCGGTATCCCGTTACGGCTCATCCTTGTAGATGGCGATCTCGGCCCGTCCGCCTTCCCTGATGCGCGCGCGGAACATGCCCGGCGTGTTGAAGCTCCATGCCAGTTGGCCGTCGGGAGTGATGGCGATGACTCCTCCGTCGCCGTGTGCTGCGCCAAGTTGGAGTTGCACCACTTCATCGGCGGCTTCCTGTAACTTCATTCCCTTGTACTGCACCAGTGCGCAGATGCTGCGTGCCACCGTGTAGCGGATGAAGTACTCGCCTACGCCCGTGCCGCTGACGGCGCAAGACTCGTTCGATGCATAGGTTCCCGCGCCGATCACCGGCGAGTCACCCACGCGGTTCCAACGCTTGCCGGTCAATCCTCCCGTGCTGGTTCCGGCGGCGATGTTGCCATGGCGATCGAGCGCGACAACGCCGACTGTGCCATACCTGTGGCCGTCGTTTGATAGATCGAAGAGCGATGAGCGCGGTTTCTCCGCGGCTGGAGCGGCAGCTACTCCCGCCGGGCGCGCAGGCACGGGCAATCCCTGGCCTTCGAGGTCGTGCACCAGGTCTCGCCAGCGCGCCTCGGTGAAGAAAAAGCTGGGCGGTACCTGCTCCAGATGCACGCTGGCGGCAAAGGCATCCGCCCCCGGGCCAATGAGCATAACGTGCGGCGAGCGCTCCATGACGGCACGCGCCAGCGAAATTGGATGCCGCGTGCGCGTGACGTCCGCCACGGCTCCGGCGCGCAGGGTGGCACCATCCATAATGGCCGCGTCCAACTGATTGGTGCCATCGGCGGCAAACACGGCGCCGCGCCCGGCATTGAAGAGCGGATTATCCTCCAGCAGCTGAATCGCCGCCTCGATCGCATCCAGCGACGAGCCGCCTTTATTGAGCACGGATGCAGCGGCCTGCAGCGCCTCGTTGAGTCCGGCGCGGTAAGCAGCCTCGCGCTCCGGCGTCATGCGCGCGCGCTCCATCACTCCGGCGCCGCCATGCAGCACAACGGCCCACTGATGAACGGCGGGATTCTCCGGCGCGGGCTTGCCGGTGGAGGTTGCAACGGGAGCGCCCTGCCCAAACATCATGGCAGAGCAGAAGAGCAGAAGGGCAATGCGTAGCTTCATGGAAGGTAGTTATACAACGTTGGCCGCCCGGGCGCACGCCGTCGCTCCAAAAGAAAATCGCCCGGAGGTTTGAAGCCTCCGGGCGCGTCATGCAGTGCAGTGTTAC
>CAVRDQ010000063.1:0-3891 GCA_963719655.1 uncultured Acidobacteriota bacterium
AAGCTTCGGCACCAGGAACTGGAGGCAACCAGAACCTGGTGAGCACCGCCCGGGAGGCGAAAACCTCCCGGGTTTTTCTTGGTGCAAGAAAGGCGCCGCAACTTCGGGAATCGTGGCTGCGGAGTCAGCTGCAAGTTCCTGAAAATCGAGGAAGTTAGACGGGTGATAGGAGTCACAGGCCGGGGTGACTCCTATCACGGCTGGAGCGGCTGGAAACGAACAGACTATAGCGTTCCGAAGTGCGCTGCCGCCGTATTGGATGGCCGGGCGCGGCGGCGAGGAGAAGAGTATGAGCATCATGGCCCACAAGTTGATGAAGCTGATCGAGTCCCATGCCGATCAGTTGGTGGAGGCGTTAAAGGAGCGCATCTCGGCCTCCGAGCGCTGCGCCGACTACGGCAACGTCAGCTCCGAGGAGCTGAAGACCCTGGTTGGCGGCATCTACGGGCAGCTGGGCCAGTGGCTGGTGACCAGGACGGAAGAGGACATCGAGAAGCGCTACACCATGATCGGCGTCCGGCGCGCCGAGCAGAACGTGCCCGTGAGCCAGTTGCTGTGGTGCATCGTGCTGGTCAAGGAGACCTTGTGGGCCTACCTCAAGAGCATTGACGCCCTGGAGAGCACATCGCAGATATTTGGCGAGCTGGAACTGATGCAGATGGTGGATCAATTCTTTGACCGGGCGATGTATTTCGCCGTACGCGGGCATGAGCGCACGGTGGCGGCGCTGATAGCCGAGAAGAATCAGTAAAGGGCGGCCACGGGCCGTCCGTTTTATTTAAGACGGAATTCATAACGCAAGGACCTGCGGGCAAGGGGCAAGTGACCATGGAATGGCAGGAGGAATACCGGCGGAAGCTCACGACGGCGGATGAGGCGCTCAAGGCCGTCAGCAGCGGCATGCGGGTGTACGTGCATGCCAACGCGACGTTTCCGCGGATTCTGCTGGAGGCGATGGCGCGGCGCGCGCCGCAGGTGCGCAACGTCGAAGTCATCCACCTGCTGGGCTTTGGCGAGGCCTCTTACAGCCGTCCGGAGTTTGCGGAGAGCTTCCGCCACAACGCGCTCTTCATCGGCCACAACATGCGCCAGGCCGTGGAGGATGGACGCGCCGACTACATCCCGGTGAACCTGGGCGAGATTGAAGACCTCTTCCTGGACCGCCGCATTGAGCTGGACGTGGCGCTGCTGCATGTGAGCGCCCCCGACCGCCACGGCTACTGCAGCCTGGGCGTGGCCGTGGAGACCACCCTGACGGCGGCGCGCTGTGCGCGGGTGCGCATTGCGCAGGTCAATCCGCAGATGCCGCGCACCTTCGGCAACACCTTCGTCCACGTGAGCGAGCTGGATGCCATTGTGGAGTGCGACGAGCCGCTGCCGGAGTTGCAGCCCGAGCCGCCCACGGAAGTGCATCAGGGGATTGCCCGCAACGTGGCCACCCTGATTGAAGATGGATCCTGCCTGCAGGTGGGCATCGGAGCCATTCCCAACGCGATTCTGCCGTACCTGAGCGACCGCCGCGACCTGGGCGTGCACACCGAGACGCTGACCGACGGCGCCATCCCGCTGATCGAGGCCGGCGTCATCAACGGCGCGCGCAAGCAGATCAATCCCAACAAGATCACCCTGGGCTTCGCCATGGGGACCAGGGCCTGGTACGAGTTTGTGAACGACAATCCGCTCTTTGACTTCCAGCCCAGCAAGTATTGCAACGATCCGTTCGTCATCGCGCAGAACGAGCGCGTGGTGGCCATCAACTCGGCCATTGAGGTGGATTTGACCGGGCAGGTGGTGTCGGATTCGGTGGGCGGCCGACTGGTGAGCGGTTTTGGCGGGCAGTTGGACTTCATGCGTGGAGCGGCGCGCAGCCGCCATGGACGGCCGGTCATCGCCATCAGCTCCACGGCCCGCAACGGAGAGATCTCGCGCATTGTGCCGCGCCTCAAACTGGGCGCGGGGGTTGTCACCACGCGCGCGGATGTTCATTACGTGGTAACCGAATTCGGCGTGGCCGACCTGCACGGCAAAAATGTGCGGCAGCGCGCCGAAGCACTTATACAAATTGCACACCCGGCTTTTCGCGACGAGCTGGCACAAGAGCTGAGCGCGATGGGCTGGGGACCGCGGGCCGAAGCCGGCCTGGCGAGGTGAACATGGCAAAAGGAAAAGTGGTCGTCAACCAGGATGAGTGCAAGGGCTGCGGCCTTTGCGTGGAATCCTGCCCGCAGAAGGGAATGGGGCTGCGCGCCGAGCTGAATCATTACGGCGTGCATCCGGCCCAGCAGGTGGAGGATGTGTGCACCGGCTGCGGCATCTGCTACTACGTCTGCCCGGAACCGGGCGCAATCGTCGTCTACAAGGTAGTTGCGGAAGCGCCGCACAGCGAGGTGTCCCATGCGGCAGCTGTGTAAGGGCAACGTCGCGGTGGTCAAGGCGGCCATCCTGGCCGGATGCCGCACCTATTATGGATATCCCATCACCCCGGCCAGCGAGATCGCCGAGTACGCCGCGCTGCTGATTCCGCAGGCCGGCGGCACATTCGTCCAGGCGGAAAGCGAGGTCTCGGCCATCAACATGGTGTACGGCGCGGCTTCGGCCGGTGAGCGCGTGTTGACCGGATCGAGCGGCCCCGGCATCAGCCTGATGCAGGAAGGCATCAGCTACCTGGCCAGCGCCGAACTGCCCTGCGTCATCGCCGACATCATGCGCTCGGGCCCGGGACTGGGCAACATCTCTCCCGAACAGAGCGACTACTTCGCCATGACCAAGGGCGGCGGACACGGATGCTATCGCAACATCGTGCTGGCCCCCTCGAGCGTGCAGGAGATGGCCTCGCTGACCATGCTGGCCTTTGAACTGGCGGACAAGTACCGCAACCCGGCCGTGCTGCTGGCCGATGGATTCGTCGGCCAGATGATGGAGCCGCTGGAACTGCAAATGGTCGAGCCGGCCATCCCCGAAAAGCCCTGGGCGGTGAAGGGAACGAAGGAGACCCGGCAGAACCTGATCAGCTCCATCCATTTGACCAACGACATGATGGAAGATCACATCCGCAAGCTGGAGAAGAAATATCAGGCCATTGAGGCCGCCGAGTGCCGCTGGGAGACCTATCGCGCGGAGGATGCCGAGGTTCTGCTGGTGGGCTACGGAATCATCAGCCGCGTGCTGCGCACCACGGTGGACCTGGCGCGGCAGCATGGCGTCAAGGCCGGATTGTTCCGGCCCATCTCGCTGTGGCCCTTCCCGTCCAAGGCACTGACTGAGGCGGCGAAGAATGTGCAGAAGCTGATGGTGGTCGAGCTCTCCACCGGGCAGATGGTGGAGGACGTGCGGCTGGCCGTCAACGGACGCAAGCCGGTCGAATTCTACGGACGCACCGGCGGCAACGTGCCGTCGGCGGAAGAGTGCCAGGCAGAGCTGTTCACCCGCATGGAAGTGCTGGTGTAAGGAGGCGGCGATGAGCGAATACAAAGTTACCCAGTCGAAAGCGCCGGTCTTCTTCGAGTACTTTGACCGCAAGGACGAGAACCGGCACCAGACGCACTACTGTCCCGGCTGCGGCCACGGCGTGGCCCACAAGCTGATTGCCGAAGCGCTCGGCGACCTGGGCGTGCAGGAAGACACCATCGTGGTCAGCCCGGTTGGCTGCTCGGTGTTTGCCTACTACTACTTCAACACGGGCAACGTGCAGGCCGCGCACGGACGCGCGCCGGCAGTAGCCACGGCCTTGAAGCGCAGCAATCCAAAAGCCATGGTCATCAGCTACCAGGGCGACGGCGACCTGGCGGCCATCGGTACGGCGGAGATCGTACACGCCGCCAATCGCGGCGAAAACATCACGGTCTTCTTCGTCAACAACTCCATCTACGGCATGACCGGCGGACAGATGGC
>CAVRDQ010000064.1:0-3873 GCA_963719655.1 uncultured Acidobacteriota bacterium
AGGCAACTACCCCACCCTAGCGACTACGGCTAGGATGGGGCACCCTCAGGGTTGCTTCCGTTTGGGGGGATTGGCTGGACCAAGCGCCCACCCTGTCTCAAAAAGCCGCGACAAGGGTGGGGCATCCCCTGGTGAGGTGTACTGGAAAGGGTGGGCCAGCCGCCATCAACCCGCATCATAGATGTGCCCGAGTTGGCGGACCAGACTATTCATGCATCTTTTCCCTAAACGTCATCGGTCGAACGAAGAACACAAATTCTCCTGGCTTGACAGCGATCTTTCTTTTGCTGCAAAAATTGGGTGGCGCGATCCCAGTGGTGAGTATTTCTGAAATCGAATACCAGTGTTCTTGAGTTGATCCTCGATCCTGAACGGAATCACAGTTGACATAGCTCCAATTAGCTTTACCGTAAGAGGCATTGACCCTGATGTCCGAGGCAGCGAATGGAAATGTCGCTGTTCCAACACCATCCTTATTCGGTCGAACGTAGACGGGAGGGATGCCTTTTGTCTGATTGGATGTTAGGGAGACTCGCATCCTCACTTCGATTTCGGATGTTGTGATAGGCTGTCCAGTTTTGCTGTCAACCATTCGGACAATGATAGTGCGGGCGTCCTGTGCGAACAAAGTACGGCTCACGAACATTATGTAGAACAGGAGCAATGCCCCAGCGCCGATCCGACCTATGCGGGTGGCCCACATCTGAAACCTCCAAGTTGACGGTGCCCCATGTCTGCCTTCGGTTGGCAGACGTGGGTGACCACACCAACCAAAATGCCTGCATGGTTCGGTGGCCCATTCAAGCCTTCTCTCGGCATGAGTGGGGGGCCTTTCTCGCAAACAGTGTAGGCACGCCGCCCCGCGGCCTCAAGCGCAAACTGCGCTGAGTGGCAGAAACCTCCCGGATGGGAGGTTTTTCATGCTGAAAATTTGGGGAAGAAAATGGTCGGGATGGGCAGATTTGAACTGCCGAGTTGCTCGGCTGTGCCTCGCCCCCTCGCACGCTTTCATAAGGCGCTCCTGCTAGGCCTCCGCGCGGAAAGTTTGGGGCGCTCGCCGTCGGCAGCCGGAGGCTTTCACCGGCTGCGATATTTTATCTGTGTGAGGAAGAAAATGGTCGGGATGGGCAGATTTGAACTGCCGACCCCTCGCACCCCAAGCGAGTGCTCTACCAGGCTGAGCCACATCCCGACGGTTTCCGGTGCAAGCGCACCAGAGGGGGTAAAACGATTTTAGCACCCGGCAGCCGATGGCGTAAAACTGCGCGCCGGGCGCAGGCAAAACTGTCACCAACTGCAAGTCCAACCGCGCGCCGGGGCCTTTCTGATGGCAGCCCCGGGCGCAGTCAACGAGCGATTACTGCGGCTTATACCCCTCAGGAGCCTGGCCACCCTGGCCGAAGAAGTACTGCTCCATCTGCTGCACGATGAAGTCCTGGTGCTCCTTTTTCCACGGCTGCAGACGATACTCGTTGAGCAGCATCTTCATGTGGTTCTGCCAGTCGGCCCAGGCCTGCTTGCTGATGTTTTCGTAGATGCGCTGCCCGAGCGGGCTATCAAAGGGAGCTTCGTCAAGACCTTCGGCCTCGCGTCCCAGCTTTGCGCAATTCACCATGTGTGCCATGTTTCGGTATCCTCGCAAAATGTTTGCTTAGGAAATTGTACTAGGAGACGGGGCGGGCGCGCCAAGCCCGTCGAGTTATGCCCGTCGTAGTAGGCCGCGTGATGTCACTTGCGGCGGCGTTTCCCTTTGTTCTTACCCTTGCCCTTGCCTTTGGCTTTGATCTTAGCTTTGTCCTTGTCCCTGGCCTTCGACTTTGCCTTGCTCTTGCCCGGGCGGTGCTTCGGCGCCGGGCGATCTTCCAGAAAGGCGAACTGAAGGCGGCGCTCCACGCTGTCCACGCGATCGAGCGTCACGCGCACACGGTCGCCCAGCGAATAGGCTTTGCGCGAGTTGCGACCGATGACCTGGCGGGTGTTCTCGTGGAACATGTACTGGTCGTCGTACATCGAGCTGAGCGGCACCAGGCCTTCCACGAAGAGGTCCGTCAGTTCGACGAAGATACCGAACTTGGTGGTGCTGATGATGAGCCCGTCGAAGTCCTCGCCAACGCGGTCGGCCATGAACTTCAACTTCTTCCACTCGATGAGTTCGCGCTCGGCGGCCGCTGAGCGGCGCTCGGCCATGCTGGCATCCTCGGCCTGGTGGTGCAGCTCATCTTCGGTGGATGGGCCTCCGGTGAGGGGCTTGCGGCGCACTTCAGGCGCAGGCGGCGCCGCTCCGCGCGAGGGCCACATCCGCTCGGCGTGCTGCTCGACGTGGCCGCCGTCGCCGATTGGCACCGTGCCGTCCATGCGCTCCGGGCTGTGGGCCAGCACGTGCTTCAAGATGCGGTGGATGAGGAGATCCGGGTAGCGGCGGATGGGCGAAGTGAAGTGCGTGTAGCAGGTGGCGGCCAGCGCGAAGTGTCCGTCGTTGATTTCGCTGTAACGCGCCTGGCGCAGTGAGCGCAGCATGAGGTAGCTGACGATGCGCTCTTCGGGTTTGCCCGTGAGCTTACTGGCGAGCCGCTGATACATCATCGGCGTGATGGCGGCCTCCTGCGGAAGCTCGACCTCCGCCGGCTTTTGGCGATGTGCAGTAGAACGCGATTGCAGAGGACGATGCTCGGGCTTGAGGCGGAAGCGCGTTACTGGCAAGGCTCCCACGCCGAGCGAGTAGCCAAAGGCCGCGGCCAGGTTTTCAAACTCGAAGACGCGCTTCGGGTCCGGCGGCTCATGCACGCGGTAGAGCGAAGGGACGAGTTTGTGCTCCAAGTGCGTGGCCACGGTCTCATTGGCGGCCAGCATGAACTCCTCGATGATGCGATTGCTGAACAAGCGCTCGGAGCGCGTGACGCCCTTCATCAATCCCTCGGCGTCGAACTCGATCAGCGGCTCGGGCAAGTCGAAGTCAATGGAGCCGCGGCGCTGGCGCTTGGCATTCAGGACCTCGGCCAGCTCGCGCATCAGTTCAAAGCTCTCCACCAGCGGTGCGTAGCGGGTGCGGGCCTCCGGGTCGCCGTCGAGCACCTTTTGCACCGCCGTGTAGGTCATGCGCTCGGCGCTGCGGATGACGCCGGGCATCAACTCGTAGTGGACGATCTCGCCCATCCCGTCAATTTCCATGATGCAAGACATGGCCAGCCGCTCCACCTGCGGGCGCAGCGAGCAGATGTCGGTGGAGAGCTCAAGGGGGAGCATGGGCACGGCGCGGTCAGGAAAATAAACGCTGGTGCCGCGAATCTCCGCCTCGCGATCCATGTCCATGCCGGGCTTGACGTAGTGCGCCACGTCGGCGATGTGGACTTGCAGTTCGTAATGTCCACCGGCGAGGCGGCGCACGTGCACGGCGTCGTCAAAGTCGCGGGCGGTTTCGCCGTCAATGGTGACGATGGGCAGCGCGCGGAAATCGCGACGGGCGATGAGTTCTTGGCGGGGAATTTCTCCGCAGGCGGCCTTGGCCTCGGCGATGACCGAGGGCGAAAAGTGATGCGGCAGGTGATGCTTGCGGATGATGACGTTGGTGGGTGGTGGTGGTGGGTGGGGGTTTTGGATGGAGAGTTGGTCTGGTAGGGGTGGTGGAGTGGTGGCGTTGGTGGGTGATGATGGTGGTGGCGTAGTAGTGGGGTGGTGGGGGGGGTGGTGGGGTGGGGTGGTGGTGGGGTGAGGTGGGTGGTGGAGGTGGAGGAGGTGGAGGTGATGGAGTGGGGGGTGGTGGTGGGTTGGTGTGTGGGGTGGAGTGTGGAGTGGGTTGGAGGGGGGGGTGTAGTAGTAGGCGTGGTTGGGGGGTTGTGGTGTGTGGTGGTGGGTGGAGTGAGTAGTGGGGGGGCC
>CAVRDQ010000065.1:0-6619 GCA_963719655.1 uncultured Acidobacteriota bacterium
GCATTCAGCGGCTGAGTTCCAGCCAGTCACAGGAATGGATTTGACCATCAACCGTCAGATTGTGATGCCGTGCCGATGAACAAATTGAAGCAGCCAAACAACACGCATGGGCGCGATGAACGCAGCGCTCATGCGAGAGGAATTTGGAATGAGCATGGAAGAAGTCTTCGGAGAAGTGATCGCCAGGTATTCCCGCGCCCAGGCAATAGCTGATGGCGTACTGGTTAGCCTCAATGATCCATCCTTCACCTTTCGGCCCGGACTCAACATCTGCGCCGAGGCAGGGATCACGTATCCCGTTGCCATGACCGTCGCGGCGTTTACCAAGACCGTTTCGGAGTTGGACACTCCACTGCCGCCGTGCCAGGACATCTCCGGCAGGCTGTGGGACGTGCTCACCATGTTCCGGTTGGGGGCTAAGCGGGGAAGTTCCGAGATTCGCTTTCGCGTGACCGTACTCAATTGGGTGTGCGTGGGCGGTGAGCGGATCAACCGGACGAAGCGGGAGACCGTGATTCTGAAAGCAATCTGCGGGCCGGGCGACAGCGGCGAGCCGGTGATAACGATCCTGCTTCCCGACGAGGATTAGACGGAGACCAGTCCCTTCACACAGAGCTGAGGTGCAATCTTGAAACATACAACCGAATTGAAGTTGGCCGGCGGGCTCGATCATCGCGAGTGCGCTACCGTGCTGGCCGCTCTACGCAATTGGCAGCTGACGCTGACGAACCTTGGACTGAGCGATCGCTCCGGCAAGTATCTGGCGAGAGCCCTGGCGAAAGATATGCCTAGCCTTGACCATTTTGAGGACGGCACGAAGCCTCTCACGGTGGAGCAGATCGATGCTCTCTGCGAACGCATCAATTTGGGACCGAGGGCGAGCATCGTCAGCGTCAATCTCGACCCAGGCAGGCCCATACCCACCACTGATTCCGAAATCCTCGACCAGATTGACGATCTCCTGGCGAACGAGTTTGGCGAAGACGAGCGCCCGGAGATTATGCCGGACGCCTGCTATGAGCTGCTTCGCCACATTGCCGATGACCTCTTGGACACGCGCAAGCACCCGGAGGCGATTCCGGAGGCCTACGCGTGCAATAGCGAGCATCAGCAGCATGGCACCGTCTGCCGCCGTTGCTGGCACGACAAAGTGAAGCCCTACATTGAGAGCGGCGGTGTCGCCTGTCCATTTTGTGAGAGCAGCAACATCGAAGGGCGACAGTTCGATGTGCAAGCAGGTACAGCTTGGCAGCCGATGAGTTGTACGGATTGCAATAGGGAATGGAACGACGTGTACAGGCTGGACGCCATCAGTGAGATCCGGCAGTCTGAGGTGCCAGTGGCAAGTGACAATGCGGCGAGCACTGTCTCTGTACTAGAGGCGCGAGAGCAGCTGCGATAGCGTGGTGTCGAAACCCTGAGCCAGCACAACCAGATTCAGGATCGTAATGTTGCGTTTGCCGCGCTCCAGATCTGCAATGAAGCTACGATCCATGCCGATTTTCTCGGCCATGATTTCCTGCGTCCAGCCGCGCTTCTTCCGGAGCTTCCGAATACGCTCCCCAAGACCCACGAGGACGTCTGCGTTGTTGGGTTTGGGCTTGGCCATTCAAGCGAATCATCGCCTGTTGTTTAATAACTACAAATCGGACTTATCTAACAATTGCGGTAGACTCGCAGTGGACGCAATGCAGCAGAGACCGCTGAACCCTGGAACTGGTCGATGAAAACCTGTTCAAACCCGCAAATTTGCTGGGTATCCGCCGATTCGCCCACCTGGTACAGGCTGGCTCCGGGCCCCTCTCTAGCGAGGACCACGGCTTCGGCCGGACAGGGCGGTAGCGGGCCTCTACGACAACTGAAGTTCACGTAAAACAAGGAGAATTACTGATGTCATCAAGCGCGGGGATCGGCGGCGCCTTTGGGCTGCTACTGCCGGCATTCCCCAAAGTAGCGGCTATTTATGGCGACCTGAAGCTCGTCGTAGACAAGGCCATCGAAGAAGAAAGCGCGGAGAATCCGGGGGATATGGAGAGTGCCCCAGAGGTGCTCGAGGTTCGAGATCGCCTGATCAAGGCATTTGCGGAAGACGGGATCATCGTTCCGGCATCAGCTGCATTGTTGTGGACTGGGTCCGAGGCTGACCGCCTGGCTCGATGCGCAACTCCGGCCGACGAGTGGATCCTTGGATATGGAGTATTCACAAAGCCGTGGGATTATCCGCCCATGGACGAGTCCTTCAGGAGGAACGCCAGCTTTCATTCCTGGGCGTGGGTGGAATAACCAGAACCTCACTCCGCATCGACCTCGACAGCGGGATAGGCTTCGACGTATTCCTCTCCATTACATCCGTAATATGCAACCGTTCGCGCCGTGAAATCGACATCGTAACGCAGCACGCCGGCGCGCCACGAAGCCGCGAGGAATTCCGGAAACGTGCTTTCTCCGGCCTGATCCGTCCGTAGCGCCGAGATCAGCGCCTCGCGGTTGAACTGGGGGACATCCATCGTGCCCGTCGCTAATGGCGTGCCCTGCATCACGACGGGCCCGTCGTTGGTCAGAAACAGGCTCTGGCATGCCGGCAGAAACCATAAATTCCGGTTCACACCCGCGCGCCGCAACGTCTCGGCGAGATAGGGAAAGCCTCCAACTTTTGGCCGGATAACGATAGCCCGTTTCTGGGCCGCCTCCAAGTTTTCGATCGCCTTACTCATGGAATATCTTCCTCGTTGGTAGTGTGGGTGAAATCAGCCTGAATGTCGTGTGCTCACTCGATCTGCGCTATCCCACGATCTCAGTCGCGACAATCTCCGGGGGAGCGCCGAAAAACGCAAAAGGATTCAGGAATTGCCTTTGCCAGAAGAACTGACGGTCAGCTTCCGTGAGCTCTGCTTCATCGCAGACCATTTTCCAGTTCTCGTGGATGGTTTGAACCTGATGCTTGATGATCATCTTGCCTCTTTCTGCGTCGAGCAGGAAGTTCGGCGCTGCCGCCAGACAGGCAGATAACTGGCTCATCCGATCGTTGTCATGAATCAACATGGCTTGGCTTGCTTCATTGCCAGTTCGTGCCTGCGGACAGACATCGTAAGCGGGCGTCAGAATGAGACTGTTCCCATCCCAGAAAGCTGCATGGTTGCGCGCGTGATCATCGGTATTTCCGCACAAAATGTTGAATACCATGCGTCCGTATAGTTCGCGCAGGGTGTCTGTCGGATTGGCAAAGCGATGGCGGATGATCTCCGCCAGGTCCTGATAACTTGCATACTTCGCCATCATTTCATCCAGGCCAAACAATGTGAGCGCCGATACGATGGACTTCCGGAGCCATCCCTGGGGGACTTTTTCACGATCGAAGCGTTCAATCAGCAAAACGTCTTTACCTAATGCCTTGGCCAGTTTTACGGATGCGACATTAAGACCTGCCAGCTTCGCGAGTCGCATGGCGATGTATTCCGCCTTTACGACGTTGTAGAGGTCGTTGCTGGTCGAGAATTTCGCAATCAACTTCTTGTGATCGGCGGTGATCAGTGCCTTGGGTCTTGCGCCGCCCAGAGATGAACCATGCTGTAGAGCCTTATCCAAATCTGGCTGCAGCGGTATTCCTCTTTCTACCCGTTCAGCGGATTGCATCAGTTCGTCTAGTGATGCCTGGTCTGACATCCGAGGGACGTATTTAGTTGCCGACAGCTGGAAGTCCAGAGCGCCGATCCGGTCCGACCCAGAATCCAGAAGATAGGTCAGTTCATCCAGTTCGACCTCCGACGCATTTGATCCCTTAAGGCCGAGCCTGCGATTGATGAGTACACGCCTCCCCCACGCATCCGGTGACGCGTCCCTAATGCAGCTTGGCATGTACAAGCCCTCACGCAGGGGAATGTCGCCAGGCTGAAGAGGCAATTCCGGCTCATAAATCGAGATGGCGTTTTTCCGCTCCAGATAGCTTTTGCCGTAATTGAAAAGCAGTTGCTTGCCGACCTTGGTCAACAAGCCCGCCACAACGGGAGCAGTTTCTTCAGGCAGCCAAATCCAAACATAAGCTTCGTTGTGTTCTTTTTTAGAAATCATCTTTCACGGTCCTTCTGGATTTACGAGCCGCTTTAGGCAGGAGCCTAAGCATCTCTCCAGTGACGGCACGATGGGCGTCAAGTCGGTCCCGGTCCGTATCAACCGTGCCTTGTCCCCGGTCCGATTCGAAAAGGGTCACACCAGTGATTGCGGCAGCCTCAAATACCGCTCCGATAGCGCAGCCTGGATCGCCCTTTTCAATGCGCTGAATCAGTGCACGGGAAGCACCCATACGGCTTGCCAGTTCCATTCCAGTGATCTTGCGCTCAATCCTTCCTGCACGGATCATCTGCCCCAGCAATGCAATCGCTTCCAGGCTGTAACGGGAATATGCGCGGTTTTGTGGCTTACTCATTGACTCCTCGCGATCCATAAACGAGTCATGTAGACCTTACATGCTCTATTTATAGAGCATTATTTCTCCTCATCGATTTATTTGTCAACAGCCTTGTGATTCATAAAGGAGGCATTAAGGCAATATATGGCTCGTTTATAAGTCATATCTTTTGGATTGAGAGCACAGGCTCGAAATGACGGTACGGTGGGCGCGCCAAAATTGCAGGGCCAATTATCGACCGGCAGAGCGCTTATGGCGTGTTTGTCGACCAATAGATTGAATTTCGACCTCGCACGTCGTAGGAAGGGCACTCAAGAGAGAAGACCTCCAGCGGTCAAGGTGTGCTCGAACTCGGTAATGGATAGTTAACGACATAAAAGTCGCTGATTGCCTTTGATTTCGTCACTTTGTCCGGGGACTCAGTCGAGACGAGCTGGCACCACGCAATCGCCAGTGCCGTAAAATGCCCGGTCACAGCATTGATCGCCTCACGTTTTTCCTCGTCGCTATAGCTGGGAGCGACATTGCCGCCGGCATCGAATCGGCGGCCGAGCTGTTCGAGACCACCATGCGTGCATCCATGCAGCACCTTGATGTAAGGAGCGATTGACGGGAAAAAACCATCTGTATCGACTCTCTTCTCGATCTCGGTCGCCATGTTGATCAGTCCGGGAAACACGTCCTCCCCGTTCTTGATCCTCACCACGATATCCGGCTTCGCGCAGGCATACACCCAATGAGCGCGATACGCACTATCGATCAATGGGCGGACGAGTGCGAAAGCGCTGCCGTCGTATTGACCTGTTCTCAGCAAATAGAGAATCGCGCCGTGATGCTCCATGACCAAAGAAAACATGCTCGCGACAAGGAGCATTACGTCCGTATCTCCGATAAACCTGTCTGGTATGGTTTTCTGAATGAACGCGTGCATCCGTTCCGCTCTCTGAATTTCCGCTTGAACGGCAGCGGTGACAGACGCTTTCATAAATGGCATCTTCTTCCCCCTCTCAGGAGGCGCGGATATGGGTGGCCGTCCGGCAGGTGCTAAGGGCCTGGACAAAATCTTGGTCTCTCTACTTCACTCGCACATTCAGATCCGTGCCGTCATAAAGAGGGAAGAGGCCGACGGCCTGAAAGCCTTCCGTAACTCGTTCCGCAATCCGGCCGAATGGATCAGCTCCCCATTTAGCGTAAGGCTGGTCTCCGAGCGTTTCGAGTTCACTTCCAAGCCCCTCGATGACTGCCTTCCAACGTCCCCCTGCAATTTCCGGGTCAAGAAGCCGAGCGAGTGCTGCTTCGCCATTATCTGCATATGGCAGTCTTGCGATTGTGCGGCCAAGGTTCCCGAAAAGATCAGATAAGTCCGTGACGGCGCTACTCCAGAGGGCGGCAAGCGTGCACCCCTTGCGCTTGTAACTCCAAACTGCCTGCCGCAGGCGCTCGTCTATACCCGCGAGGTACTGAGGATCGTTCAGCAGAAATTCCCCCAAGTCTTCTTGCGTCATATGCCTTGCGGCAACGGATTCCGCCGCGAACTCACTCCAGGATATTTCCGCCAGGAGATCGCGCACTCGCGGCCAGTCGGCTAGCATCGGCGGGGTTTGCGACTTCGGAAATCCCAGAGTCACGCCGCGCAGAAACTCGTCGTGCACATGCCCGAGTTCGTGAGTGATAGTCGTAATTGCCACAGAGTTATTCACAGTTACACCAGCCGCAAGGTAGTCGGCCATGACAATGATCGATCTTGCGGATTCCTCATCCGTGCCCCAAGACATGGTCTTGGCTGCGGCGCTACCTCCTGACTGCTGGGAAACACCCGCTTCCGCGAGTCCCAGCGCACGCTGCCAACGACGGACCGTGTCCCCGAGGTTTGCAGTCAGGAGCACGAGGCGCAGAGGGTTCAGGGCCAGGCCATCCTCCTTCTGCATCTTCTCCAACAACGGAGCAAGAATCTGCCCAAAAGCTGCCGGATCGATAGCACAGCTATCGGTGCTAATCGTCATCGAACCAGCGGGCGATGCATCTACTGCCGCCTTGTCCAGCGCCTGCCGTGATGGCACATCTTGCTGTTTCATTTCGCAGACATCCTACCACCGTTACATGGTGTACACCCAACGTCTCCACGCATGGCACCGCGGGCCAATTCTTCTCCGAAAAGAAACGTTCAAATCTGATTTGTGAGCAAGACGACGGTTGAGGCGCTACACATAACAA
>CAVRDQ010000066.1:0-5071 GCA_963719655.1 uncultured Acidobacteriota bacterium
CGGTCACCGGCATGGATCTGACGATGAACCGCCAGATTGTGATGCCGTGCCGGTAATGAATCTTGACCATGCGCATGGGCGGGCAGAACACACCGCCCATGCGTAGGGGTTTGATATGAGCATGGAAGAAGTCTTTGGAGAGGTGATTTACTCGTATTCCCGCGCCCAGGCGATTGAGGATGGCGTACTTGTGAACCTCAACGATCCGTCCTTCATCTTCCGTCCCGGCCTCAATATCTGCGCCGAGGCGGGGATCAAGTATCCCGTCGCTATGACGATTGCGGCGTTTGCCAAGACGGTGTCGGAGCTGGATGCGCCGCTGCCGCCTGGCCAGGACATCTCTGGCAGGCTGTGGGACGTGCTCACCATGTTCAAGGTAGCGGCCAAGCAGGGAGGTGCGGAGATTTGCTTTCCCGTGAGCGTGGTGAACTGGGTGAGCGTGGACGGCGAGCGAATCAACCGGACGAAGCGGGAGACAGTGATTCTACAAGCAATCTGCGGGCCTGGAGATGGCGGCGAACCGGTGATTACGATCCTTCTTCCCAACGAGGATTAGACGGATGCCAGCCTCTGCGGGCAGAGTTGAGGAGCAATCTCTAAAAAAACAACCGGATTGAAATTGGCTGGCGGTCTGTTAGAGGCGCGAGAGCAACTGCGATAGCGTAGTGTCAAAACCCTGAGCCAGCACAACCAGATTCAGGATCGTAATATTTCGCTTTCCGCGCTCCAGATCGGCGATAAAGCTGCGGTCCATTCCGATCTTTTCGGCCATGATCTCCTGCGTCCAGCCGCGCTTCTTCCGGAGCGTTCGAATACGCTCCCCAAGACCCACGAGGACGTCTGCGTTGTTGGGTTTTGGTTTCGCCATCCAAGCGAATCATCGCTTGTTATGTAAGAACTACAAATCGGACTTATCTAACAATTGCGATAGACTCTTTAGACGAAATGCAGAAGAGACCTCTGATTGTCGTGGGGTGGTGATCCGCCTGATAGGGAAGCTGCGGGCCGAATGGTCCCGGAAGTTCATGAAATACAAGGAGAATTGCTGATGTCATCAAGCGCGGGGATTGGCGGCGCCTTCGGACTGCTACTTCCGGAATTCCCCAAAGTTGCGTCCCTTTATGGCGACCTGAAGCTCGTCGTAAGCAAGGCTCTGGAACGGAAAGACGCGGGAGATCCTGGTGATATGGAGAGCGCTCCCGAGGTGCTCCGGGTTCGAGATCGGCTCATTGAGGCATTTGCCGCGGACGGGATCATCGTTCCGGCGTCAGCCGCGTTGCTCTGGACTGGCTCCGAGGCTGATCGCCTGGCTCGCTGCGCAACTCCGGCCGACGAGTGGATCCTCGGATATGGGCTATTCACGAACCCTTGGGACTATCCCCCTATGGACGAGTCCTTTAGGAAGAACTCTGGCTTTCACTCCTGGGTATGGCTGGAATAAACCACGCGGCGAGCATCTCAGAAGCCATTATTGTGCCATTTTTCGACCACTTGGTTTGTGATGTTGTGTTTTCCGACGCAGTTGATTGAATTTCGACCCATAGTGTTGTAATATCGAATTTCGATGGAGTTGGCTATATTGCTCCAGTATTCGACGCGCTTGGGGAGGTTTTCGACTGTGCAGCTGAATTTGGCTCCTATAAAGACATTTCAGGAAAAGACGGTTCCAGCGGATACTCGGCTCGCCGGCTGGTCAGTCTTGGTCCAATCATTGGGAGTACGAGCACCTGTTCGGCGACCGTGTGCCGTGTCGGAGCAACACATAGGTGGCAGTCGGAGAAAAGACCAAGGCTGGATCATTTTCGATAAGAGGTATTGGCCAGGGGAGGACTTTGCCAGTCACCTGGAATTTGCTCTCCGCCATGAAGATGTAGATCCGCTCATTCTGAAGCGGATATTCGAAGCTGTGCCTCCGGAAGTTGTTGAACAGTTTGTTACCAGTGCGCCTACCGGGGTAGCGAGCCGCCGAGCGTGGTTCTGGTACGAGTTCTTGACCGGCCGAATCCTTGACATCCCCGAACTGCCCCCAGTTTCAGCGGTCAATCTCCTGGATGAGAAGAGCTATTTCACCGGTGCTCCACGGCTTTCGCGGCGACACAAGGTGCGGGACAACCTCCTTGGAACATCGGGTTTCTGCCCCATTATCCGGCGAACCAAGCCACTAACGGAGGCCGTCGGGCGCCAGCTTCGAGAAAGAGCGAACGAGATCATTGGCCGTACCGGTGCGAATATCGTGGCGCGCGCGGCAAGTTTTCTACTTCTGGCGGACAGTCGCGCGAGCTTTGCAATTGAAGGTGAGCGTCCCCCACGCGGAAGGCTGGAACGGTGGGCGCGCGCGGTGCTCCAGGCAGGGAAAGCTCCGTTGACTCTCGATGAGATCCTTCGGCTGCATGGAGTGCTCATTGAGGACAGGCGTTTCATCCAGGCTGGGCTCCGGCCGGATGGCGTTTTCTTAGGAGAGCGAGATGACCAGGGCGAACCGTTGCCTGAATTCATCGGTGCGCGTGCACAGGACCTGAATGATCTGATGGCGGCGTTGCTCGAAGCAAATGACCGCATGAAGCAGGATGCAATCGATCCAGTGCTTCAAGCGTCGGCCACGGCATTTGGCTTTGTGTACATTCATCCTTTCCAGGATGGCAACGGCAGGTTGCATCGGTGTCTGATTCATCATGTTCTTGCCGAACGACGATTCACGCCAGCCGGTATGGTCTTCCCGGTCTCCTCCGTGATGCTTGCCCGAATCGAGGCGTATCGGGATTCGCTACAGGCGCACTCCGCCCCGCTGATGAGTTGCATTGATTGGCGGCCTACGCCAGAGCGAAATGTTGAGGTGGAGAACGAAACCACCGACCTGTATCGCTACTTCGATTGCACTGATAACGCGGAATTCCTATACGGCTGCGTGGAGCAAACCGTCGATCACGACCTGCCACATGAGATCGATTTCCTGCGCCGTCATGACGAAGCGATACAGCGCATCATGGACACGGTAGAGATGCCAGACCAGTTGGCGGAGAATCTTCTGATGTTCATTCGCAAGAACGATGGCAAGCTAGGAAATAAGCGACGCGAGAACGAATTTGCAGCACTGAAGGATGACGAAGTCGCCGCCCTGGAGGCGATTGTGCAGGATGCTTTTGATGGTTTTGAAGGGGATTAATCCGTGGCGTTGCCCGGCGGCGATCCCAAGTCTATCCAGAACGATCTGAACTGGGTAGATGAACCCGGGGTCGTGCGCTAAACTAACTCACTGAAGGACAAGGGACTATCGTGCAAATTCAACAACTGACGATCAAGAATTTCAAGAAGTTCCGAGAGTGTCGGATCGATTTCGATCCTCACTTCAATCTCTTCGTCGGCGACAACGCGACCGGCAAGACCTCAGTCCTTGACGCCCTTTCCATCGCTATCGATGCGTGGTTCCTGGGTATGCGTGCTGCCGAAAAGGCTGGTGGCATCGATGGTGACCAAGTCCATCTCCTGCCTGTCCCCCAACCCGACTCCACCACCTTCGAAAAGCAGTTTCCTTCAAGTATTGAGGCTAAGGGCCTCGTGCAAGGTCAGCCGAATCCAGTGGGCCAGGGAACTCCTCCGGGAAGGGGGCAAGACGACGACGGGCCGAACGAAGGAGATCGCTTCTCTCGCTGAAAAGGCCGACCATGCGGTTCGCGAGGGCAAGGAAATCATACTGCCGCTGATCTGCAGCTACGGCACAGAGCGACTCTGGTTCGAATCCTCGCACTACAAGCCAAAGAAGAAAGAAGGTACGACTCCCCGGCGTCCTTCACGTTTCGACGGATACCGCGACTGTACTGCGTTTACTATTCAAGAGTCCGACTTGCTCGCCTGGATGCAGGCTGAACTCTTGGCTAGCAGACAGCGTGGCACTCCTACCATTGCTTGGAGCGCAGTTAAGGGCGCCATTCTGACGTGTGTCGAATATACAACTGATCTCTTCTTTGACGACCGACTGAACGAATTCATTGTCAGGATGGAAGGTCTAGGTGATCAACTATTCAGCAACCTGAGCGAAGGCCAGCGCATTATGCTCACTCTGATCGGGGATCTCGTTCGCCGTGTAGTGATATTGAATCCTCATCTCGGGGAAAAGGCGCTGCTCGAAACTCCTGGTGTCGTTCTGATTGATGAACTCGATTTGCATCTGCATCCCAAGTGGCAGCGCCTTGTGATTCACGACTTGAAGAAGACTTTCCCACGTGTACAGTTTGTCGCAACAACCCACTCGCCGCAACTTATCGGTGAGGCACTTCCAGAGGAGATACGTATTCTCGAAAATGGTGGCGTCTTTAGGCCAGAGCGCTCCTTCGGCGTCGACTCAAGTGACATTCTCGAGGAAGTGATGAAGTCGAGCCGGAGGAACATCGAAATCGACGGACTTCTCAAGCATCTCTCCGAGCTGATTGACCGCGAGGAGATCGGTCATGCGCGGGAAGTCCTCTCAAAGATCGAGGCACGTCTCGGCGCGAACGATCCAGAGGTCACCGGCGCGAATACACTGATCAACCTCCTGGAATCCACGCGATGAGAAATGTCGTCAAAGGTCCAGAACCACAGAGTCTGAAAGATCACCGTGAGAGGATGCACTCCGACTACGATAACTATCGCGAGAAGCCGGCACTCCGGGAAACGCTCGTTCGGGAGCAACGAGGCCTGTGCTGCTACTGTTTGTGCCGCATCGTTCCGGTCGACCTAAGGATGAAGATCGAACACTGGCGGTCAAAGACACGCTATCCCGACCAGCAGCTTACCTATACAAATCTGCTTGGAGCCTGCAAGGGTGGGGAGAAGCCAGACCCAATAATGAACGCGACGTTGACCGGCATTGTGACACGTTCAAGGGCGATAGGGAACTTTCCTTGAATCCCGCGGTAGATGATGTCGAAGGCACCATCAGTTACTTGAAGGACGGGCGCATTCGCTCTAGCAACATTCTATTCAATGCTGAGATGAGTTCTGTGCTCAATTTGAATACCTTTGCGATGGTCAACCATCGAAAGAAGGTCGTCAATTCGCTCCTACAGCTTCTTCCAATGCGCCAAAGCATAAT
>CAVRDQ010000067.1:0-6485 GCA_963719655.1 uncultured Acidobacteriota bacterium
AATAACCAAGCTTGAGACGTCCAGCCAAACGCACAAATTTTCTCCAAGTTACGTGGTATGTTGTTTGTGACCTGAAGCATAAAGTGAGACTGAGTGCCACTTTATGCTTCCGAAATGCTCTCAGCGGTGCGGAGTTTCGATGGTTTCTGCAATAACTGCGGGCGATATCTGTATCGAAGATCGTGGTTTAGAACATCACAGAGTGCGCCAAACGGCTTCTTTATGCGAAATCGAGCGGACCTCAGGAAACGTCGCGACACCAATTGCACTTAGTGTCGTTTTATCCTTCTCTTTTGCACTTAGTGCGACTTTATGCTTCAAACGAGGGTTGCCGGTCGGGAGGATGCGCACTGACCTGGAAAGACTTACGAGCGCGATAGTGCCATTTTATGCTTCAACTCGGTCCCACTCTATGCTTCGAGGCACATTGTTTGTGTGTGTGCAGAAACGCTCTACGCGGCCTGCATGTCGTACAAAGGAATTGGGTCGGTGCCGCCAGTGAAGTCGGCAAAAGCTGGATCGTCGGAGTGCAACCGATTACCTCCAGACTGCCATGAACTGTTGCGTGCAGCGGGGATGAGAGGCTCAACATGCACATGAGGTCTCCCGTCAAGGCCAGCGCAGGAAACTATGCGAAACATGGTCGAGGTGGCAACCGCCGTCAACGCCGGGGGCGTTGCAAATCGAGGATTCAGGAGGAGCCCTGTGCGTCGCCGGGCGCGCTGTTCAGGGTTCGCCCGAGGACTGCAGAGGACAGAGGCAGAATCAAAAGGGCAGGCATGGCAAGTACCCTTCAAACAAACGCATATCCTCGTGGAGTAATTTGAAATGATGTACTGACGGGTATTTTGCGTGCGGTGACGTTATTCAGGAGGCTGGCCAAGCCGGCCCAGAGGTGGGACAAGACATTCTCGCGTGGAATAGGCGCGTCCGGGAATATTGAGGGCACGCCATCGCAGATGGCTCGACCACGAAGTAGGGCATCGCGCGGGAGATTATTTGGATGGTCGGCCCATATAGCCGGAAGGAATGTGGCCCGGGTGGCGAGATTAGTCCTGCGACGTCGGTAAGTCACCCCGAACCCGGGTGCAATGATTTGCCCGAAAATGGAGGCGCGATCGGCGTTTATGAGGACTAAACTGCCCACTCGTCCGATATACCGACTTCGTGGACATCGGCCAGTTCGTATACCTAAAATTGAAAGCATGAGGCAGTTTGGCTTCGAAAGCCTAATTGAGAGGATTGACTATGAGCGAAGTTATCGATCAACACCGCTTAGCGGACTATTTAGCGAAGAGGGCCAAGTGGTTATCTTGGTATGAGACAGGGGCAGGTGAATCGAACTCTCTTCAAGATCAATGGTTCGCGATGCTGCTCTCAGAGATGTCCTTTCGCGTCGTCCGGGAAGAAGGGGCCAAAGATCCAACGTCGATGTTAAATGTACCGCTTGTAGCTCACCTGCTTAACAGCGGTTACTTTTCGTCCCAAGTGCTAGCGACTAGACGCCTGCTCGACTCTAGAAGTGATGTCATCTCCCTCCGCCGGCTGATCAATGACATACGCGAGAATCGCGATTTAATAACGCGCGAAGTATACGTATCCTTTGACGGGACAGCATATGCGCCCGAACTGCCAGAGCTAGAAATCCAAGGCCTACAGCCTGCCGAATCGCCATTTTCCGAATGGAATAGATCCCGAGTTCGACAAGAGCGGTTCGATAAACTATCAAAAGTGCTCCCTGATAATCGCGCCCGTGACAACAAGATTCACGAGTCAGTGTTTTCAAAGATGGATAACTGGATCAACTCGTCTGGGGCGTCCAAGTTAATAACCCTCAGCCATAAGTATCTAGCCCACGCAGCTCAGCAAAGTTCGATAAGCACCGCAATTCCGACGGGTCTGTCTTTCGCGGAAGTCGAGGGCATCCAGAAGGCCGTCGTGCAGTCGATGCGCGTCATTTACGACATCATTCTTTCGAGCGGCACGTACAGCGAAGTTGTCCCGATGGTTCCGCTAGGTTTTTTCGGAAAGGTGTGGAACGGAGAAAGTTTGATCGAGTCCACCGCGCGGATGAATAAGCAATGGGATGAGATGGCCGAAGAGCGGAACCAGTGGGTCAGGGATCTTGATAGCGACTTATTCACGTAGTCTAGCGACCTACCATCGAATCCACTTTGCGAGCCTCTATGGGGCTTGTGGCGTGAACCTTGGGCGGATGAGCATTTAGCCCTTGGCGCATAAGTGTCTTTGGCTATCTCTCAAGTATCCCAATTCTGGTGGCGTTATCTGTATGGGCGAGTACTTGCGAATGAAGCGAGAGCGTCGCTACATTCTCCTGCGCCGCAGGGTACCCGAGGATCAAATTTGACGGACAATCATCCCAAAGCGAAATGAATCTGCGCTCTGGGTTTGGCAATACATTTGGACGAGAAACGAGCTTATCGGACAAATGACTGTCTGTCGATAACGATAAGTCGGAGTTGGAATCCTGTGTCGAGCGGCCAGTCCGGGAACCAGAGAGGCTCCCGGAGCCTGGGCCGTTCACAGGACTATTGTCGTCAGACAAATTGCGAACGGCGCAGCTCAGCGGTTACCATCAATCGGATTTACGCGGTCGATGAAGTATGTACCACCCAACGAATCGTGCTGCACACCAACAGTTCGAGCACACTCATACTTCGCCTTGCAAAAGCAACGGACCACGCCGTGTACCTCAACTTTGACGACCGTGTCCCGGCTCTCCTCGTCAAGATCGCTTAGCCCGATAACCCTCTGGTCGAGCATGATCGAACCGTCATTGGCACGTACTCCTGCTAAATGGTGTTCAGCAATCGGCAGTACGTCCTTTGCGTCTCCATACGTGGCTGATTCTGGATAGAATCCGATTACAACCTCGATAGGCGATGAAGCGATAGATAGATCGAAAGTGCGCGGAAGAATGCGACGGGCCTTTACATCGGCATATGGCTCAAGATCGCCATACCGAACGAAGCCCATCCGCTCCCAAAATCCGAGAGATTCCTTCGGTTGACACTGCACTGACAGGGCGTTGACGTCATCGCTCAATGCCCGTTCGACAGATGCCTGTACCAGAGCCGCGCCTAGGCCCATTTTCCGATGGTCTTTGCGGACCGAAAGGATGGCAGCCGAGTATCGGCCAAGTTGAAATGCAACGGCCTCTCCGTTGCGGCGAATTACCCAAATGTCTCCGGGTCTATCCAACGAATCGGAGATGAGATTGTGATTGCACCAAAAACCCTCGCCGTCCTCGTCATACTCGCGCTTCAGCCATGCGAGTATGCAGGAGATGTCCTCAGGCGTAGCCTCAACAACTTGGGCAGTGGTTGTAGTGTCATCGGGCATGTGCCAAGAGTAACAGGCGCATGGACACGACGCCCTCAAACTGTGCCTTCTTCGGCGGGTATTCCTGGAGGCCGACGTTCGGTCCTGGAAAGTCGGCATCGCGCTGGTTTCCTAGGCCGGACTGATGCCGCTGAATGAACTGTCCCATCGGCGTTTCTCATTCCTGATCCACACTCAACCTGGGACTGCTGCTGTGACAGCACGTCTAATTGGAGTGCGCCTAGATCTGCTGTTTCGGCTTACAATGAACCGGCCGCCAAATTGAGGTTTTCGGAGCGGGGCCGCTGTGCACCGGGAGAGCCACTACCTCCCTCGGCTCTATCTGAAACATCTCGCAGACACACTCGGCAAAGGTTCGAACGAATATTCTCCAGAAAGAGAGCAGGGTTCCTCAGGATGTACTTCAAAGTGGCACCGGCAATCGAGGGCCGGCCTCGAGCGATCAACTCCCCCGCGTCCTCCTTATGGAGGATCAATGGGACGACTGGTTTCAGTACAGCACCATGTATACACGTCTACGTATTCGACTCCGGGGGCATTAGACATCACATTGGAAGCGTCAAAATCGGTCAATTCGGCATGGCTTCAGATCAGAGGCGGCCTGCGTTGGAATAGTGATTTTGAATCGCTGGACGATCGCTTTTTCTCTTTGGGCCAGGATGATTCCTATTACGACCACCTAAACGAGCTCGTTCCGGATCTCAAAGACGAGATTCTAAACGCGCTCCGAGATCTTCCATACGGCGAATCAGACAGGTTTGAAGCCGCCCTTAAGGAACCTGTCACCACAGTCTCACTGCTTCGAAGTGTCGCGAAGGGCAGTGTGCGTAATCAGTTCCGCCGAATCGCGCTGGGCGGCGTCAGGCTCTCTCAGTACCATTTCTCGTATAGCGCGGCCTGCTATAGGGAGATCAAAGAAGGCCGGAGCCTCATTTTCGTTCGATGTACAGCCGGATTCACAGCCACCAACGAATATCCATGTCATCATTGGGCGCAACGGGGTTGGAAAGACGTATCTTCTGAATGCAATGTCCAGAGCTCTGGTCCGCTTGCCAGATGATGAATCCGATAATGGCCGGTTTGATTTCCCTAACGAAGTGCCAGGAACCGGACTCTTCGCCAATTTCGTGTCGGTGACCTTCAGCGCATTCGATCCATTTGAACCAATTTCTGCGAGCCAGGGACGAAAGGCTGGTGTGGAATATTCTTACATTGGTCTCAAGCGAGTGCCAAAGCCAGGCGAAGATAGGCCGTTGGCACCGAAATCTCCTCAAATGCTGTCGCGCGAATTCACTGAAAGCGCAAAGATATGTAGACAGGGAGCTCGAGCGGGCAGATGGCTCAGGGCCCTCAAAATGCTCGAGTCTGACCCGATATTTAAAGATGCCCAGGTTGCGTCGCTCGCTCCGTCGAATGAGGAGGGGGGTACGGAGGCAGGTTCGTCCACGAACGATATCTTTTCCCGTCTCAGTTCGGGGCACAAAATTGTTCTGCTAACAATCACCCGCTTGGTGGAAACGGTCGCTGAGAGAACGTTGGTCTTGCTGACGAGCCGGAGGCGCACCTTCATCCACCTCTCCTCTCGGCATTCATACGAGCTCTTTCCGACCTCTTAGTCAACCGTAACGGGGTCGCAATCGTGGCCACGGACTCGCCGGTCATCCTCCAAGAGGTCCCGAAAAGCTGTGTCTGGAAACTTCGACGAAGCGGGTTGATTTCCGTCGCAGAACGGCCCGAAATCGAGACTTTCGGAGAGAACGTCGGTATTCTCACTCGCGAGGTATTCGGGCTCGAAGTCACAGACTCGGTTTCCATAGGCTAATAGCTGAGAGTGTCACAGGAACACGAACTTATGAGCAAATATTGACACGATTCAATGGGGAACTCGGGGGAGAAGCCAGGGCCATTGTTATGGGTCTACTTGCAGTGCGAGACGAGGACGAAAATCGAATGTGGCCTCTTACTTCGCCTACGCGGCTCGTCGGGTCTGTTTAACGACTGGTGTAAGTAACATTGCCGATGCTGCGGCCAAGGCAGCATATGCAAACACGGCCCCAATACTTCCTGGTAGCAGAAGACCAATTTAGGATTGCCGCTCAGAACAATTCTTTATATCAGCTTCCAGCGACCACAATGGTCGGGGTTCTGACAGCGAAGCAGATGGGTTGGCTTTACACCAAAAAGATGGCTGATCCGAAAGCGCCTGGAAGGGCGATCTACGACGAAATCAGAATGGCGGCTCCAAATGGGCGCTGTCCGCTTTGCGGAAGAGGAGTGTCCACACTCTGGATCATCATCTGCCTAAAGCCCACTATCCAGACCTCGCACTCACGCCGATAAATCTGGTTCCGGCTTGTCAGGATTGCAACAAGAGCAAGGCTAGTACGTTACCGACAACGCCTGTAAGGAAACTCTGCATCCATATTTTGACAATATTGATAGGAGACATTTGGCTCCGCGCTCGGGTGATAGAAGTTGGGCCAGCAGCAGTCTTCTATTCGGTGGTTCCTCCGGCCACGTGGTCACCAACATTAGGAATGCGCGTGAGAGAACACTTCCGAATTTATCACCTGCGTCAACTCTATGCGTCGCTGGCTGGCGAAGAGATTTCTAACATTCGCGCTTTGTTAGCTGGCCCCCAAGCAAGGTCAGGCGCTCTGGGCGTTCGAGAATACTTAATTTCGGTGCGGCCAGCCATCGAACAACGAGACGAAACACTTGGCAAGCCGCCGCTTACACAGCGATGGCGTCGAGTGATTGGTTTGCGAAGGAGGTTTTGCGCTTCAGGGATAACATTCACCACGGCAAAGGATCAGAGAGCTGTGAGCAAGAGAGTTCGCCCTGATACAGATCAGTCCCGATATGTCGGCATCGCGACTGGAATCTCGCGGTCGCGTCCCGGGCGTGATAATGGGCGTCGTGATCGGGTCGGATTAAGGACTGGCGCGGTGTTCCGAAGGTCGAGCCTATCCGTTGGGCTCCGTTCCCTCTGGGGAGTGCCTCAATAGCCCAAACGTTGCACCGCCGCCAACTGAAAGCGGCGGCATGATGAATATTGGGCTACGGGGTCAAATGCCAAATGCGAGAGGAACACCAACCAACCAAGTAGAGGAGAAAAACAG
>CAVRDQ010000068.1:0-19571 GCA_963719655.1 uncultured Acidobacteriota bacterium
CTCGGCGATGGTGTTGCTGGGCATGGCAAAACCCACACCCTGGTAGCCGGAGCTTTCGGTGTAAATGGCGGTGTTGATGCCGATGACCTCGCCATCCATGTTGACCAGAGGTCCACCGGAGTTGCCGGGGTTAATGGCCGCGTCGGTCTGGATGAAGCTCTGGAACTGGCGTCCCGGAACGATGTTGCGTCCCTTGGCGCTGACGATGCCGGCGGTGACCGTGCTGCGCAGGCCGAAGGGGCTGCCGATGGCCAGCACCCAGTCGCCCACCATCATGCTGTCGGAGTTGCCCAGCTTGGCGTACGGCAGCGGGTGGCCCACTTCAATCTTGATGACCGCCAGGTCGGTTTCCTTGTCGGTGCCGATGACCTTGGCCGGGTAGCTGACCGTGGCGGGCTCGCCCATCAGGCTGACGCGGATGCGGTCGGCCTTCTCCACCACGTGGTAGTTGGTGATGATGTACCCGGTGGGGCTGACGATGATGCCGGAACCGAGCGACTGCGTGGTCATGTCGCCGCCGTTGGGAGCACCGGGCACGTTGGGAGCACCCTCCGGCGCCTGGCCGAAGAAGCGCTCAAAGAAGTCCTGCATGCTGTTGCCGCCGTTTTCTTCCTGGTCATCTTCGCCGGGGTTCTGGGGCGCGCGGTGCAGGTGCTTGTGCGGATTCTTGATGACCGACTCGGTGTTGATGTTGACCACGGCGGGCTCGACGGCCTTGGCCACCTTGGCGAATTCGTTCTCATGCTGGCGCGCGGCCGGCACGCTGAGCCGCGGCGCGTCGGAGCTGTCCACGCTCTTGGCGCGCGCCGTGAAGCTGACGATCGAGCCAATCAACAACACCAGGGCCACCGTCACCGAGGCCACAAATAGCGGAGCAAAGTGATTTTTTTGTTTAGTTTGCATCATTTTGAGTCTGCGGCAGCCCGAGGCGTGTTTCCCCCGGCTCCATGTGCCCTCCGGCAAGATATCTCTGTGGTGAAATTCTTCCCCTGCGGATTATCCTACCCCTTTTCCGCGGGAAATAGGCAATCCGGGGCAGGCGCATGTGCCCTCCCCGGTCCTGGCTGGTTAGACGCACCAATGGGGGACAAAGTCACCAGGAATCCTTGGCGGAATGGATATCGCCGCTGTTGAAAACGCTGGTGGAAGCTAGTAGCCCGGCCCCATTTGGCGCAGAGCCTGCTGCGGCACCGGGTTGGCGGGAAAAAGCTCCATCTCGCGGCGGAACTCCTGGGCGGCGCCCTGGCGGTCTCCTCGCTCCAAAAGCACGAGCGCCAGCGCCAGGTGATAACCCTCCTGCCGGGGAGCCAGCGCGACGGCCTTGCGCATCAGGGGCTCGGCCGCATCGGCGTGGCCCAGGCGCAGTTCGATGCTGCCCAGCAGGCGGTAGCCCTCGGCCAAGCCCGGAGCGACCTGGATGGAGCGCGCCACGTAGGGCTCGGCCCCGGCGAAGTCGTGGCGATTGTAAAGCTCATAGCCGATGTTGAAGTTGGCGGTGTGCGAGTCGGGGTCGAGTTCCAGCGCACGCCCGAGAGCCGCAAGACCGCGCGCGCTGTCACCGCGCTCCAGCAGCACGGTGCCCAAGTTGCTGAAGGCGATGGCGCTGTGCGGAGCGGTGCGGGCGGCTCGGCTCCACATCAGGAGGTCGCTGGCGCAGAAGGACTCCTGCATCACGCTTCCGGCCAGCAGAAACGCCAGCAGGCAGAGGAAGGCGACGCTCTGCTGCGGGCCAAGCGCCGGGCGAGGCTCCCCATCACGGACGGCGCCGCGCGCTGCATCCCTCACAGTTCCGGCGTCACCGTCGTTCCACTGGCGCATGGCGATGGCCACCATCAGGCAGAGTCCCAGCACGGGCAGGTAGAGATAACGGTCATGCGCCAGCTCGCCAATGGGCATCCATTGCAGGTTGAACTCCGGCAGAAGCCAGCAGAGCCAGATGCCGGAAGCAGCCAGCAACGCGGGACGAAGACGATTGGGGCGCGCACACCACCAGGCCAGCAGGAAACCGAAAGCAGCCACCACCAGCAGCGGCATCCAGAAGCCATTCCACGTGGGTTGCGACTGCGCCGGCAGGTCGTAGAGGAGCGAAAGCCCAACGGGCACCAGCGCCTGCCGCATGTAGAAGAATGCGATGCCCGGCAGCGTCAGCAGAATCTGTGTGGCCGAAAGCTGGTTGACCGCGTGTGCCGCCGAACCCAGCAGGTGCGCGCGCAACGCGAGGTAAGCCGCAGCCAGCACCGCCAGCGGAAGCACTCCACCGAGCAGTGCCGTGGTGCGCGTGAGGTTGCGCGAGAGTCCGCCTGCGCCATCCTTAGTAGCGTCATTCTCAGAAGCGTCATCCTTAGAAGCATTGGCAGCCCCATCCGCGCCGGGTGCGTAGAGAACCGCCAGCAGGGCCAGCAACGGCAGCAGCATGATGGCCGGCTCCTTGACCAGCAAGGCGGCGGCGAAGAGCGCGGCCGTGGCCAGCAGTGAGCCGAGTCCTGCCGCGCGCAGCCAGCGCAAAAAACATAGCGCCGCGCCCAGCAGCAAGACGCACATCAGAGGATCGGTGGTGCCGCTGATCCATGCGACGGATTCAATGTGGATGGGGTGCGCGGCAAACAACAGCGCGGCCATCAGGGCCAGGGTGCGGTCCGACGTAAGGCCGAGGCAGAGACGGAAGGCCAGCACCGAGACCACGACATGCAGCGCAACGGCCGCCAGGTGCCATCCCATGGGATTGAGATGGAAGAACAGGTAGTTGATCCGGAACCAGACGAAGAAGAGCGGGCGATAGTAATTCTGCACGTGCGTGGGGTCGTAGGTGCTCCACACATCGCCTCCAAAGTAGCTGAGCACGCTGTGCCAGGTGGTGATCTCCGGATTATTGAGCACCTGCGCGCGATCGTCGTAGACAAAAGCAAACCCGGCGGTGCCGAGGAAGGCCAACAGGGCGACGGCCGCCACCAGCAGCTCCGGCACGCCGCGGCGCAGAAGCAACAGGCGCAGGCGCTCCTGTGTCTCGCTTGCATGACTGGGCTGCGCCGGGGAATGCCCGGGCTGGGCTGGGGACTGGCTCATGAATTCTCCCGTGTTGCCATACTATCGCACACGCTCCCACCGGTGAGCGTCACATCAATGGCACTGGCAGCCATTGCCGCGCCAGGTGCGGTAGGCCTCGCGGACGAGCAGCGGCACGGCCACCAGCGCGGCCACGGGATCCACCCAGCCAATGTGGAATGCCGAATTCAGCGCCAGTCCAACCAGTGTGATGGCCGCCAGATACGCGCAGGCAGCCGACTGTGCCGCGTCGGCGGCGAGTGCAGTGTTCTGCATCGCAAACCCAAGTCTGCGCTTTCGCCAGGCCAGCCAGGGCATCACGCAGAGCGCGGCCAGGGCCACGGCGATGCCCAGCGGGCTCGCTTCGGGAGCGCGGTGCCAGTACAACTCCAGCGCGGCGGTTGCCGTCACCAGGGCGGCCAGCAGGTAGAGCAGTCCACCGGCGGCACGATCCATCGTGCGTTGGCCGAGGCCCAATTGCCGGGAGACGCTTAACAGCACGAGTAAGGCGGAGAGCAGCTCGACCAGACTGTCTGAGCCGAAGGCCAGCAACACCGCACTGTGGGCCTGCACGGCGGCCAGCAGTGCAAGCCCGCACTCGGCGAGCATCCACGCCAGGGTGAAGGACTGCAACTGTATCAACTGCCTGCGGAGCCCATCGCCATCAACTTTGGTGCGTGCCAGCATGATTCCTTTGGATGTGAAGGCAGACGGGAGCGATGCAAGCTGCGCCGCGTTTAATGGCAACTTCAGATGGCAATTTCAGATGGCAACTTCGGATGGCAATTTCAGATGGCTTCTTCGCCCAGCTCATCGCTGATCTCGGCTTCGGGCTTCTGCACCTGGCCGAGCACTTCGCTGGCCAGCACGCCGGCCAGTATCAGCGCGGCTCCGGCGATGGGCCGCCCACCCAGCCGCTCGCCAAGCACGGCAAAAGAGGTCAGCCCGGCGAAGACCGGCTCCAGGGAAAAGATGAGCGCCGTGTGCGTGGGCGGAGTGAAGCGCTGCGCCCATGCCTGCACGATGAAGCACCCTACGGTTCCCACGACGGAGGTGATGGCCAATGCGGCCAGCAGGCGCGGCGTCAGGCGAAGGTAGGCGTGGCGCTCAAAGGGGATGCTGACGAGCATCCAGGCGGCGCAGACGGCGATCTCGATGGTGACCAGGTGCGCGAAGTCGTAGTGCTGCGCGCTGCGGCCGACGGCGATGATCTGGAAGGCGAAGGCCACGGCACAGCCGAGAGTGAGAATGTCTCCGCGGTTGAGCGAGGCCAGTGAGAGTCCCTGTCCGGCGGGAATGCAGAGCAGGTACAGGCCAACGCATGCGGCCATAACTCCACCCAGGGTGTAGCGGTTGACGTGCCCTCGCCAGAAGAGGGCCAAAAGGATGGGAACCAGCACCACGCTGACCCCGGTGAGGAAGGCCGACTTCGACGCCGAGGTGTAGAGCAGGCCATCGGTCTGGAACTCATAGCCCAGCCACATCAGGGTGCCGATGGTGAAGCCCGCCCGCCACGCGCCCACGGTCATGGAGCGCAGTTGGCGGTGGAAGATGACCACCAACAGCAGCGCGGCCAGCACCATGCGCACGGCGTTGAAGACCAGCGGCGAGGCATCGGCCAGGGCGGCTTTGATGACGATGAAGGTCGCGCCCCAGACGAGGGTGGCGGCCAGCAAAAGGAGATGGGCCTTGAGCGACCGCGTCATAACTCGCCACCCAAATCGCCACCCAAATCGCGCCCCGCCGTGGACGACTTGGACTCCGCGGCTGGCGACCCGGACTCCGCGGCCTGCGGCAGTCCGGCCAGCAGCAACAGCACCAGAGCCAGTCGCCGGAGCCCCTGCGCGCGGCCTGTGGGATCAAACCACTCATGCAGGGTGTGAGCGCCGCCTCCGCTGCCTCCGGCGCCCAGGGTCAACGCCTGCAGGCCGAGCGAGAGCGGGATGTTGGCGTCGGTGCTGGCGCGCAGCACCTCGCTGCGGATGCCGAGCTGGGCGTCCACGGCGCGGACGGCGGCCAGCAGCGGCGATGTATCGGGCAGCTCTCCCGCGGGACGCTCGCCGGTAAGCACGATGGAGTGCGAGAGGCGCAGTCCGGGTTGCGCGGCCGCCCCGCTGGCTTCGGCGCAGGCCGCCACCACGGCGCGGCGCATCTGCTGCTCCAACTGGTCCAGGCAAATGCGGTCGCTGGAGCGCATGTCCACCTTGAAGACCACCGACTCCGGAATGGTATTGACCGAGGCTCCGCCCGCGATGGAGCCGACGTTGAGAGTGGTGCGCGGCTGCATGGGCAGCGGCAGGCGATAAAGCTCGGCCACGGCCAGGGCGGCGGCCTGGATGGGGTTCGGTGTGCCGTGATCGCTCCAGGAGTGTCCGCCCGCGCCGCGGATGGTGACCAGGAAGCGGCGGCTGCCCAGGGCCTGCGCGATGATGCGGTCATTGCCTGCACCGTCCAGGGCGATGAGCGCGGCGATCTCCGGCGGAGGGGTGTCGTCGGCGACCACGCTGGCTCCGGTGGCGGCCAAAGGGAGGCGGTACAAGTGGCGCACGCCGCGCAGGTTGCCTTCGCCTTCTTCTCCCGTGTTGGCCACAAAGAGCAGGGGGCGCAGGGTGTGTATGTCGCAGTCGGCAAAGGCCGAGGCCAATGCCCACAGGGCGGCCAGTCCGCTGCCGTTATCGCTGATGCCGGGGCCGAGCAGGCGAGTGTGCTCGCGGCGCACCTCGAGCGGCGTGTCGGCGGGAAACACCGTATCCAGATGCGCGCTGATGGCGATGGAAGGGGCGGATTCGGCTCCGGGGCGCGCGGCCAGCAGGTTGCCGGCGGCGTCGCTGGTGGGCGCAAGTCCCACAGACTGAAGGCGCTGGCGGAGCCAGTCGGCGCGCGCCTGCTCCGCAAAGGGCGGCGCGGGGATGCCGGTGATGGCCATCTGGAAGTCGGCGATCTCGCGCTCGTGGCGGAGGAACCAGTCGAAGAGGCGGTGCACGCGCGGGTCGGCGGCAAGGCGCGCGGCTTCCTTCTCCGGAGACAGGCTCTCCGGCAACGGCCGTGCAGGCGGCTGGCCGGCAGGAGAGGAGGACGAGGGCGGCTGGCTCCGCCACGGATTCCACACGCGAAATGGCATCTTGATTTTTGATGTTACACGAGGGCGGGAACAGGGTGCGTACCCCCTCCCCCCTATATTGTCGGGCAATAATTTGAGAAAGAACGAGATAGCAGGTATCGGACGTGCTGATGTTTCGGATGTTACGGATGTTTCGGAGGTTTCGGACGTTTCCGAGGTTGAAGAACGAAACCTCTGAAAACTCCGGCGCGAAATCCTGTTGCTTGCCTCTGTATCCAGAATAGCAATTTAGAGGGGGGTAGACCCTCAGCGGAGGAGTGGTTTATATCTCGTGCGGAATCATCCGGTTGGGCGGAATCCTTCGAAGAACGGGGGTTGACAAGGTTTTGCGGCGCGCGATTTTCCGGGCGATCTCGGGTGGTTTTGGGTTGCTGCGGGGCGCGGTGCGGGCGGATTGAGCGCTCCAAAATGTGAAGGAGAAGGTCTTCCCTGGCTATTTCGGGGTTGTTGGATGCTGGGTGATTGTTCGACAGCTAACGGCCAAGTTCCGTGTGGTTAGTTGATACGAAGCAGGATTGCGGCTTCCGGATGCAGGAATCATCGGAATCTCTCAGTTCCTGACCCAAGTCCGAGCCGTACAGGCGTTTGACAGCGAGTTGATCGAAACTTCTCACAATACGCTGGTTCTGCACATCTACGACGAACCCTCTGAATGTTCCCATGCTGTCGCAATTGGAGTGCGGAAGTATCTCGGCGGCGACCAGTAGCATTCGTGACCCATCAAGCCATTTGATAGCCGCGACGTTCGGAGCCTCAGGCCAACTGCACTTAACCGGATGTCCAAAGGCGACTTCGATCAAATGAGTCAAAGGCAGGCGGATCAGTTTATTTGGCCGGACTACAAACACGTCGGTGTGATACTGCCCCATGGCTCCGCCTGAGCTACCTGTTATAGCGAAGGCCTTTGAATCCTCACTCCACAGTAGCTCGGCATCGAGGCCAAAATGAATGCTACTAATCAACGTGACATTTTCAGCACGTACCTTCACTTCAGTGGGAAAATCCTCTGCGTTATCGTCCAATAGACGCAGCAAAACCATGTTCTTCCCATCTGGCGATGTGGCGTGTTGCCCCACGGATGCATGCGCCGCAAAAAGCGGTTCGCGAGAACCCTTGGTTTGCGCGTCTGCGCACGATGTGAAAGCAAAAATAAAGGCCGCGAGTATTGTGAGTCGCACCATGTAAACAGTTTGTATCACATCAGTTCTGCAACCCTGGGAGGATTGTTGAACACAACAGGCCTTTCCACTCACTATCCCAATTTGAAACTGTGCGGCTGTTCCCCAGAGTTGGGACCACGCCAACTCTGGGCGGCCCGTTGCCCTGCCCGCAAAGGTGACCTTGGCGTTGCACGATAGACTTGAGCCGCTTGGGGGTCCTTCGCTCCGCTCAGGATGACACCTCAAAATCAAAAAGAAAAACAAGGTCAACTTCGGCTTTGTGTGCCGTTGCGGCCATTGCTACACTTGAGGCCATCGGGGAGGCATGATGAAAGCTCACCAACATCATCCGCTGGAAACGATTCTGAAGAGCCGCATCGCCGTCATTGACGGAGCGATGGGGACGACCATCCGCACCTATGGGATGAAGGAATCCGATATTCGCGGAGAGCGCTTCCAGGATTCGACCAAGGACCTGCTGAATAACGGCGACCTGTTTTCGCTGACCCAGCCGAAGATGATCTGCGACATTCATCGCCGGTTTTTGGAGGCGGGCGCGGACATCATTGAGACCAACACCTTCGGCGCCACCAGCATTACGCAGAGCGAGTTCTTTGTGGAGGATCCGCGGGAGCACGGCGGACGCAAGGATCCGGAGTTCTACCAGAAGATTATTGACGACCGTAAGCTGGGCGAGCTGGCGTGGGAGATCAACCTGACTTCGGCGCGGCAGTGTCGCGAGTGGGCCGACCGCGTGGCGAACCAGACCGGGCGTCAGCGCTTTGTGGCCGGAGCCATCGGTCCGCTGACGGTGTCGCTGTCGAACTCGCCGGACGCCGATGATGCGGGCTTTCGCGTGGTCACCTTCGACCAGGTGAAGACGGCGTACAAGCAGCAGGTGCGCGGACTGATTGCCGGAGGCAGCGATCTGCTGCTGGTGGAGACCATCTTCGACAGTCTGAATGCCAAGGCCGCGCTGGTTGCCATCCGCGAGGTGTTTGACGAAGACGGCTTTGCGGCCAACAATCGCGAGCTGCCGGTGATGATTTCCGCGGCGGTGGGACGTGGCGGCGAGACGCTGATCTCGGCGCAGACGACCGAGGCCTTCTGGAACGCGGTGCAGCACGTGAAGCCGCTCTCGGTGGGGCTGAACTGCTCGCTGGGACCGAACCTGATGTATCCATTTTTGGCCGAGCTGGCGGAGAAGGCGGACGTGGCGATCTCCTGCTATCCCAATGCCGGGCTGCCGAATCCGCTCTCTGAGACTGGCTTCGATCTTGGTCCGGAGGATATGGCGCGATACCTGGGCGGCTTCGCCACGGACGGGCTGATCAACATTGCCGGCGGATGCTGCGGGAATACTCCGGAGCACATTGCGGCCATTGCCAGGGCGGTCGAGGGCAAGGCTCCGCGCAGCTTTATTACTAGAGGCTTTGAATCTAGAAACTCCGAGGCCAAAGCATGAGCGTGGAGATGGAAACACGACCGTTGCGGCTCTCGGGGTCGCAGCCATTCACGCAGCAGCTGGGCGTCTTCATCATGGTGGGCGAGCGGACGAACGTGGCCGGTTCGCCGAAGTTCGCCAAGCTGATTAAAGAAGGCAAGTTTGAAGAGGCAGTCAGCGTGGCCAGGCAGCAGGTGGAGAACGGGGCCAACGTCATAGACATTTGCATGGACGAGGGGATGGTGGACGGCGTCCGTGCGATGACGCGCTTTCTGCAACTGCTGGCCAGCGAGCCGGAGGTGGCGAAGGTTCCCTTCATGGTGGACTCCTCGAAGTGGGAGGTCATCGAAGCCGGACTGAAGTGCATGCAGGGAAAAGGCATCGTCAATTCGATCTCCTTGAAAGAGGGCGAGGAGAAGTTTCGCCAGAACGCGGCGAAGGTGCTGAAGTACGGCGCGGCCGCGGTGGTGATGGCCTTTGACGAACAGGGGCAGGCGGCGGATTACGAGGCGAAGATTCGCATCTGCGAGCGGGCTTACAGGATTCTGGTGGACGAGGTTGGCTTCGCGGCGGAGGACATCATCTTTGACCCGAACATCCTGACCGTCGCCACCGGTATGGAGGAGCACAACAACTACGCGGTGGACTTCCTGCGGGCCACGCGCTGGATCAAGCAGAACCTGCCGCACGCGAAGGTGTCGGGCGGCGTCTCCAACATTTCGTTCAGCTTCCGCGGCAACAACCGGGTGCGGGAGGCGATGCATTCCGCGTTCTTGTACCACGCGATTGCAGCCGGGCTGGATATGGGCATCGTGAACGCAGGAATGCTGGAGGTGTACGAGGAGATTGATCCGGAGCTGAAGACGCTGGTGGAAGATGTTCTGCTGAACCGGCGTCCCGACGCGACCGAGCGGCTGGTGGAGTTCGGCGAGAAGCTGAAGACCCTGGGCACGGGCGAGGCGGAGAGCGAGAAAAAAGTCCAGGAGTGGCGCAGCGGAACGGTGGAAGAGCGGCTGACGCACGCGCTGGTCAAGGGCATTGACGCCTTCATCGAAATAGACACCGAGGAGGCGCGGGTCAAGCTGGGGCGGCCGCTGCTGGTGATTGAAGGTCCGCTGATGGCGGGCATGAGCGTGGTGGGCGACCTGTTTGGCGCGGGCAAGATGTTTCTGCCGCAGGTGGTGAAGTCCGCCCGCGTGATGAAGAAGGCCGTGGCGCATCTGACTCCGTACATGGAGGCCGAGAAGGCCGCGATGGTCGCCGCCGGCGAGGTGGTGAAGGCGCAGGGAAAGATCGTGCTGGCAACCGTCAAGGGAGATGTGCACGACATTGGCAAGAACATTGTGGGCGTGGTGCTGGCCTGCAACAACTACGACGTGATTGACCTGGGCGTGATGGTGAGCTGCGAAAAGATTCTGGAGCGCGCCAAGGCCGAGAAGGCGGACCTGATCGGACTGAGCGGCCTGATTACTCCGTCGCTGGACGAGATGGTGCACGTGGCGAAGGAGATGGAGCGCCAGGGCTTTACCATGCCGCTGCTGATTGGCGGCGCGACGACGAGCCGCGCGCATACGGCGGTGAAGATTGCTCCGCATTACAGCCAGCCGGTGGTGCATGTGCTGGACGCAAGCCGCGCCGTGCCGGTGACCAGCAGCCTGTTGAGCGACGAGGCCAAGCCGGAGTTCGTGGTACAGCATCGCGCGGAGTACGAAGCGCTGCGCCAGGCTCACTCCGCCACACAGAGCAAGGTGGTTGACCTAGCGACGGCGCGGCGGCGGCGGACCGCGATTGAGTGGCGCGCCGAAGACGTGCCGGTTCCGGAGTTCACGGGCGTGCGCGTGCTGGAAGGTTTTCCGCTGGCGACGCTGCGCGAGTTCATTGACTGGTCGCCGTTCTTCCACGCGTGGGGATTGAAGGGCATCTATCCGCGCATACTGGAGCACGCGGAGCATGGGGCGCAGGCACGGCAGATCTTCTCCGAGGGCAACGCGCTGCTGGATCGTATCATCGCGGAAAATCTGCTCACCGCACGCGGCGTGTACGGACTGTTTCCCGCAAACTCCGCAGGCGATGACGTTGAACTGTACGCGGATGAGTCGCGCAGTGCGGCGATTGGGCGATTCCACTTTTTGCGGCAGCAGTCGGAGCGCGAAGGCAAGGAGCCATGCCGTTCGCTGGCCGACTTTATCGCGCCGAAGGAGACCGGCCTCGCCAACCACATGGGAGCCTTCGCCGTGACCAGCGGCATCGGCATGAAGGAATTGTGCGATGGCTTCCGGGCGAAGAACGATGATTACAACGCGATCATGGTGGAAGCGTTGGCCGACCGACTGGCCGAGGCCTTTGCCGAGTATCTGCACAAGCGCGTGCGCGACGAGTGGGGATATGGACGCGAGGAAGGTTTGAGCACCGAGGAGCTGATTCGCGAAAAGTATCGCGGAATTCGTCCCGCTGCTGGATACCCGGCCTGTCCGGATCACACGGAGAAGGAAACGCTGTGGCGTTTGCTGGACGTGCAGAAGCGGACGGGAATGATGCTGACCGAATCATTCGCCATGTGGCCGGGCTCGAGCGTGAGTGGACTCTACATCGCGCATCCGCAGGCGCGCTACTTCAGCCTTGGCAAGATTGATCGCGACCAGGTTGCGGACTACGCGGCACGCAAGGGCATGAGCCTGACGGAGACGGAGCGCTGGCTGGGGCCGAACCTCAACTACACGGCGTCAGAGTAATCCCCGGAGTATCACCCGGCGCGACCGTGCCAGGGCCGCGGCAATGGGTGCGCCGGAATGTCCGCGAGCTTGGATGTCTGCATGATGCCCATGGACGCCATCGCTGAGGATACGAGGTCAAGAGAACAGAATGGACGTGGTTGACTCTGGCTTACGAGGGAGCCGATCGCGTCAATAGGTGAGCGTGACGGTGATCGTGTCAGTAAAACTGCCCGGCGTGACATACTGCCCTGCTGGAATCTGTCCATAGACGGTCAGCGTTTGGGCGACTCCCGTGCCGGTCTTGGCCACCGTGTTGGTTCCCACTGTATTACCCCAATTTACGGTGTACCCGGAGTCGCTGTACAGGTTGTAGTGCAGCAGAGCCGCGGACGGGCCCGTCATGGAGCGATTCGTTACCGTCGCCCCGGTTGCGGTACCGGCATTGAGGCCGACATTGTACGGAGTGGTGTTGGTGCAGGTGGCCGAAATTGTGGAGGTCGAACTGATCAGGACGCCGGCGTATGTGCCGAAGGCCAGGGGCGTGGCCGACACCGTACAGGTTGCCTGAATGGTCGCGGTGACGGCGAACGAAGTTGTGGCCGTGGTCATGGTGTCGGTGTAGGTTCCCGGGGTGGAATACTGCGCCGCCGGGATTTGTCCGTAGACGGTGATGTTCGTATTGCCGGTTCCAGTGAGCTCATTGCCCGTGGTGTCGCCCCAGTTGTTGGTGTGCGCGGCATCGGTAAACAACTGGTAATTGAGGGTGGCGCCGCCCGTGCCGGTCATCACTCGAACGGTTTCCGTCGCGCCCGCTCCGCTGCCCGTATACATGGGAATGTTCCACGCACCGGCGCAGGTCACCTTGCCGGTGGCGGTGCCGTTGAGGAGCGTGCTGGTATAGGTCCCGAAGCTCAAAGCCGAGATGGTAAGGGTGCAGGTTTGTCCCACTGCCTGTTCAGCACCCCAGGCAAAGAAGAGCAGCACCATCAGAACAAGTTTTTGCTTCATGGCTTCTTCTCCAGGCACGGCAGCGGCCCAATGGATGGGATGTCACCGCGCAGTGGAAGGTAGTCGAAGACGACGGCGCAGCGCTTTCCGTCGGGGTATTCCACGCTGAGCTCGTTGTGCGGGCTGAGCTCCTCGACATAGGCCTGGCCGTCATAGCCGACTGGGACCACGACTCCGGTTGCATGCAGGGTGGCCATGCTGCCCTGCGGCACAAACTTGCCGGCCGGGTCCACCAACCGCAGCAACGCGGAGTGGTTGATGTGAATCGGAAACTTGACGACCACGCCGGAGCGATCCTGGGGACGCAGCGAAACTTTGTCGTTGACCAGCGCCACGTCGCCGGGAACATCGGTGGGATCAATGCTGAGGTGATTCAATTCGAAGGCGCGCAGATCCGGCACCAGCACCCGTCCCGAACTCCCGGTAGTCCCGGCGTAGCGGTTTTCCTGATACACGCGAACGTTCTCCAGGGGGCGAGTGTCCACCACGGCAAAGCTGTCGTAGATCTCATTCGACGCGAAGAGTTTCTTATCTGCAAATGAAATCGCCGACTGGGCTTCCACGCGCAGGGTCGTCACGCCGTAATTGCGGTCCACGCCGGCCGTAAACAGGCCCACTGGCGCCTTGTACTGCCCCAACGCAAATTCGTGGTTGGAATCACCGCCAGCGACATAGGCCTGATAGCCCCAGTCTCCCACCTGCGGAGCCGCCTGCTGCACCTGCAACTGCCGGGTTCCATCGGAGGCCCCCGAGGCGCTGACAGAGCGATTCCTGCCAATGGGGACGATCATGCCCACCTGAAAGCCATTGCTGCCGGTCCCGGTTAAGGTCCGGAACTCGGTGGCGTAGAACGACACACGGTGGATTTGAAGCGAATAGTTTGCGGTGAAGACCCGCGAGCGCTGGGCCGGGGCGCCGCCGGAGGTGACCATGGAGGGAGACGGATCCTGATCGAGCTCGGTGTAGGAGACGCCGGCGGAGCCGTAGTGTTTGGACGAGTAGCTGGTGAAGGCGCTGAGCTGCTTGCGGGGAATCCCGGCGCCGTTCATGGACGCGACGTCCCGGTAACTCGCATCTGCGACGGTCGCGGAAGCTCCTATGGTGAACTTTCTGCCGATGCGTTGCCCGCCGACGGAAAACTGCGAGCCCGGTATGCCGGAGGCGACGCTGCGCGATACGGCCGCGTTGAACACTCCAAGATGGCCGACCTGCAAGACGCCGCCGAAGCCGAACATGGACGCGCCAGGGGTGCCCTCGGCGCCAATCTCGACGGTGAACTTGCGGGTGATGCCGCGGCGATAGTCAACGATGGCCGCCAGGTCTCCGTAGTCGTTGCTGATGGTGCCCCAGTTGCGCCGCACCATCCCGACTTGCCCGGCAAAGGTCTGCAACCCGGGACTGAGGAGCGTGGAGCTGGCGTAAAAGGGCTGCGTCAACGTCACCTGCTGACCCAGGGCATTGGTTACCGTCATGGTGATGGTGCCGGCACCGGATACCACGGGGAGTTGCGGAACCTCAAAGGGACCGGCGTCAACTCCATGCGAGATGGCCATGTTGCCGTCGGTGAGGATGGTGATGGTGGATGGGACGGCAGCCGAGCCGGAGATGAGGGGCAGCGGAAAGGTCACCAGATCCGGGCGCATGCTGAAATCCGAGCGGATCTGCACGCCCTCCATGTGCAGCGGCCGGGTCCAGGAAAGACTGGTGGTGATGAAGTCACCCAGGCTGTAACGGCGCAGCGAATTGACATCGGCAAAGCTGTAGGCCGTATCCAGGCGGATGGCGGTGTTTCTTCCGCTGCCGCCGTTTGCCGCGCCGCCATAAGCAAGCCAGTCATAGCTGGCCACTCCCCAGGGCGAAAAGGCTCTCAGGTCAAAGGCCCCGTTGGCACTGAGTTTGCCCCCGGCGGAGGTGCCGACGATATCGTTGTTCAGCGTGATGCCTTTGCCGCTTTGAATCACGCGATGGCCGGGCTGCTCTTCCGGTGCCACCAATAAAGTGGGAAGCAGGGCGCCGTTGCTGGCGGTGATGTTCAACACCTGATTCCTCTCATCAATGGTCCAACGCAACCCGGGCAGATCAGACAAAGGGATCAGGGCATCGGCTTCCGACGCGCGCGAGAGTGGAACCTGAAGGCCGAGGTCGCGCAGCTCCGTGGGCCGGGCCATGAGTTTGTTCCGCCGCAGGGTGAATTCGCCGATCTTCCCGATGGGGCGGCCGTTGATGTGAACCTCCAGCAGTACGCGGGTGTCCTCGGCAGGCGCTGGATTGGCCGCGGCGGCCGGGGTGGCTGGACTGGCGGCCATGGGAGCGGCACCGGCGGCGGGCGAAGCATCCGGAATTGCAGAAAAAGCGGCGGCTGATTGCGACAGGCCGGCACCCAGGAGAAAGGCCATCCCAGCATAGCGGAGCCATTTGGCCACCGCTTGTGGGGGAGAATCAGTGCAGCGCGACAAAGCCCACCTTCTGCTCGATCGGGCCGGCGCTCATTTTGGCGGTCAATCGTAGGGTGTCAATCTGCAGGGGCTGCGAATCCGCGGCGACAATGTGCCAGCGCCGCGTGGCTCCCGGAAGGATGTAGGGCAACGCCTTGGACTCCGCCTTGAGTGCGCGGCCGCCATCCGCGGTCAGCACAAGATCGCGGATCACTTCATGGAGGGTGCCGGAGTTCGTCGCCACCAGGTAGAACTGTCCCGCGTCGCTCTCAAGATGAAACTCCACTTTAGGAAGACAACGCACGGCAGGCTTGGCAAAGATTGGAATCGAAAGGCGCAGCACAATGTGCACGACGCCAGGCTCACCCGGAGGGGGAAGCTGATCAATCAAAATGCGGTAGGAAGCCTCTTGCCCCTGCGGCGCCTTGCGCAGAATAAGACGTATGACCTGGGAGGCTCCGGGAGCGATCTTGGCCAGCGGCGGGCTCAACAGCACATCGTCGGTCGCCGTCAGCGGATCGTCGTTATCCTTCTGGCCCCATGCGTAGGCACGAATCTGAACCGCGGTCTCACTGGTGCCGGAGTTGGTCACCGTAAGGCTGGTGGCCATTTGTCCGGGAGAGAGAAAGACGTTGACCGGCAGGACAGACAGCGACTGCGCCGCGGCCGCGGAAACCCATAATAGTGCAGAGAAAAGGACGGCCAGCACATGGGCTGCCGTCCTTACTCGACATGAGCTTTGCTGGACCATGAAGGCTCTTGAAAATGCAACCACTTAATAAGTAATAGTCGCAGTTATGGTATCAGAGTACGTGTTCGGCGTGACATACTGTCCGGCCGCAACCTGGCCGTAGACAGTGGTCACAACCCCAGCGCCGGTGCCATTGGCAGAGGCGAGCGTAGCGAAGTTAATTGTGTGTCCGGAGTCCGTGAACAGACCATAGTTCAACAGCACAGCGCCGGACTTCATCGCACGGGCGGTTACGGTGCCATACAATCCCGCGTTAAGACCAAGCGTGTACGGCGTGGTATTGGTGCAGGTAACGGTAACGGTGGCCGTGTTGGCGCTGGCCGCCGTGGGGACGTAGGTTCCGAACGCCATGGGAGTGGCCGTAACCGAGCAGGTGGCCTGAACCGTGGCGGTGACGGCAAAGGTGTTGGTGGCGGTCGCAGCCCGGGCAGGGACTGTGACCAGACCCAGCATCACCAGGCCCATGACGGCAGCGGAAATAGTCAACAGAACGTTCCTGGCGACTTTCATGAAGTGTATGACTCCGTACAAAGCTCTCTTTTTCAGGCCGGTGGCGCCTGGTCCGGAGAAGGAAAGATATTGACCGGCAACTGACATTGCCTGCGCCCTGATCCCAGGGACAACCGCCAGGCAAGGAAAACGGCGGCAACCACGTGTGCTGCCGCCCCAGTCAAGATGAGCATTTCCAGGCCATTCCGACGGCTGGAAGCGCGACAATTTAATAGGAAACGGTAGCAGTAATCGTATCAGTGTACGTGTTCGGCGCGACATACTGGCCGGCCGCAACCTGGCCGTAGACAGTGGTCACAACCGCAGCGCCGGTGCCATTGGCAGAGGCGAGCGTAGCAAAGTTCGTGGTGTGGCCGGAGTCCGTGAACAGACCATAGTTCAACAGGACCGCGCCGTTCACCATCGAGCGGTTGGTGACGGTGGCGCCGGTGGCCGTACCGGCATTCAATCCCAGCGTGTAAGGCGTGGTGTTGGTGCAGGTAACGGTTACGGTAGCGGTGTTGGTGCTGGCCGCGGTGGGGATGTAGGTTCCGAACGCCATGGGAGTGGCCGTGACCGAGCAGGTGGCCTGGACCGTGGCGGTGACGGCAAAGGTGGTGGTGGCTGTAGCGGCCATGGCAGGCGCGGAAGCCAGACCCAGCAGAACGATTCCCAGAACAGCGGCAGACAGAGTGGACAGGACAAATTTGGCGGACTTCATTGAAATGGCTCCTTTAGAAAGCTCTAATCTTGTGATGGCCGAATAGTAAAGGGCCTGATATTCGGCCACAAGAGTTCCTTCGTAATGAGCGACGAGGTTACTTAAGGAACTGTTCCGGCTGAATAACTCACACATTATGGCTGTTCGCTGAATTTTGGAGCCTGTTGAAATCGGGCGGGTATTCAATCAGTCAATAGCTGACGGTGACAACAATCGCTTCCGTTTGCGGGGCGGGAGGGAGGGTCTGCTGGTTTGCGTTCTGCGCGCCGCTGGAGTGTGACGGCAGGAAGCCATTTCCTGTCAGGGCTGCTTTGTGGTTCTCTGCGACGGATGCGGACACGGTGATGGTTCGAGCCGAGACGGTGTACGGCGTGGGAAGTGTGCAGGTGACCGCAGTGGCAGATGCGGCGTGTTCCATCGTTGCGGCGAGGGTTCCGTTTGCGGAGGAGATGTTGGGAGTCGCCTGGCAACTGGAGACAACCGTCGCGGAGACAGAGAATGAGGCGATGGCAGTTGCGGCGCAGGCTGGGGTTGGCGCCAGTACGGCCGCTAACACGCCCAGCGCAAGTACAACTGACACGGACCTCATGGTTCACCTCCTGGCCCACAACGCGGTTTAAGCAAACTGTTGCTGCCCTCGACAAAGGCAGCCGGAACAGAGCTTGAGAAAGAGCCTCACCTGCCATATCGGCACATGGCGGCGAGTTCAAAAGCTTTTATGGCCGAGTTCACCAGGCCCCACTGAAAAATAGTGGAGCCAGGAACTCATGATCGCTGTTCCAAATTGATCACTCACTTCTCATGCTGCCCAGGATTAAGGCAATCCACGTTCCAAAACGAAGAAGATTCTGAGTGGCGTAACGGATTGTCCTTCATACAGATAGCGATGCCTTTACAGACTCTTTCTGCGCCGGAGGTTCTCCAATTGCGACTTGCGATCTTTTATTCCAGATTTCAGACACGCTCAGAGGGGTCAGCGCCGGAGCGTGCTGCTCCCCAAAAGGCGTGCGCGACCTTGTCGCTTCCATGTGGGGGCGGGATTTTGGGGAGCGAAAATGTGGGGAGCGAGTGCGGATGGCGGGAACGAACGGCAGCCATGAAGAGAGCGGGGCTGGTCATGGGCTTGCCCCACGCGCCGCGCACTGCGCAGGATGCTCTTCGTGAGGTTGATGCGAATCCGTGGGATCGCATGCATCTTGAGAACGGTGTGCTGTTCCCGCGCGGCATTTGCTTGTAGATGGAAGCCGGCAGATGGAAGCTGGGCTTGGTGGCGAATGGGATGGCAGAGCTTACAATCAAGCTACATGCTCAACCGGGGCTATGCCTACGCCACAATCATCAGCCGCAAATACCATGGGCAATCCCTGCTCTCCCACCTGGCAAGCCTTTACCCCCACTCAACCGCAGACGCCTGGCAACAGAATCTGAACAACGGCGCGGTCACGCTCAACGGCGTCACGGCCAACGGAAGCGAATCGGTCACTGCGGGACAAACCCTTGTGTGGAAGCGGCCGCCGTGGGACGAACCAGACTGCCCGCAGGAGTTCGAGGTTCTGTTTGAAGATCCGCATCTGCTGGCCGTCCACAAACCCAGCGGGCTGCCCACTCTGCCCGGCGGCGGCTACATGGAAAACACTCTGCTGCGCCTGGTGCAAAAGCAGAGCCCCGACGCAAACCCTGTCCACAGATTGGGCCGAGGCACCAGCGGCATCGTGCTCTTCGCCAAGACGCCGCAGGCGGCAGCAAAGCTATCCGCAGACTGGAACACGCCGAGAATTCAAAAGATTTACCGGGCGCTGGCTCAGAACGTCGCACGGCACGACCGTTACGAGATCCTCACGCCCATCGGATTGGTACCGCACCCGTACCAGAAATACCTCAAACCGGAACCAAGCAAAAAAAAAAAAAAAAAAAAAAAAAAAAAAACACACACACAAAAAAAAAAAAAAAAAAAAAAAAAAAAAAAAAAAAAAAAAAAAAAACGTATTGCTCTTTGCCGCCCTGTCCGCTTCACCGCACGGGCCAGCGCGCAGTCATTGATGATCTCCTGGCGGATGGCGGCAATGCCAAGGCCTGCTCCCGAGAGCGGCGGGATGATTAAAGATGACAACGCCGCCGGCCGCGCCGGCGGTCTTGCGCCGCGGGTCGCGAATCCACTTCGGGGGATACAGCAGAAAGAAGAAAAATACGAAGGCTGGAATCAGGAGCTTTTCCGCCACCCAAGGGCAGTGCAGTTTCACCATATAGGAGGCGAGATCGTAATTGCCGGCTTCGGCGATCCGAACCAGTGTCGCAACATTCTCCGGCGAATGCTGGATATCGGCATCGGTCAACAAGAAGAATTCAGGGTGGAGCAAGGCGGCTTGTTCAATGCCCTGCTGTACCGTCCGAAGTTTGCCCGACCAGCCTGACGGAAGCGCGCGCCCGTTCATGACGCTCACGCGATCGCCCTGCGAAAATGCCGCTCGAGCTAGTACCGCTGCCCTGTAGGTAGAAATCCACCGAGTTGAACGTCTTGCGCTCGATGTCGCCACCACCTCAGTAGGGGTTTGTGTGAACACGATCAAGGTGCTGCAACCTGGAAGGCCTTCAAGGTACCAAGCCCGACTTGGTCTCACGCTTGCACCGCGGGGTGCCCGGCCAGAAAATCCGTGAAACTGTCATAGCCGGTCCAATGGATAAACTT
>CAVRDQ010000069.1:0-10556 GCA_963719655.1 uncultured Acidobacteriota bacterium
TCGTAGGTGCCGCCCACCGCCGTGTCGGAGCTGAGGTTGGCTTCCAGAGAGATATTCTGCGTCGCGGTGGGAGCGCTCACCATGCCCATCGGCAACTGGATCGGCTCCAGTCCGCCGTTGGTGTTTACCACCCCGTTCGTCGCCGGATAGCCCATCACCTCGTAGCCGTCGGCCGTCACCAGGTAGCCCTGGGCGTTCTGCGTAAAGTCGCCGGCACGGGTGTAGTAGGTATTGCTGCCATCCTGCACCACGAAGAAGCCGTTGCCGGTGATGGCCACATCGGTGTTCACGCCGGTGTCCTCCACGCTGCCGCCACTGAAGTTCGTTGCAATGGAGCCGACGCTGGTGCCGGCGCCAACCTGCAACTGGTCTCCGCTGCCATTGCTGCCCAGCAGTTGGTAAAACATGTCCTGGAAGTTGACGTTGGTGTCCTTGTAGCCCGTCGTGTTCAAGTTGGCCAGGTTATTGGAGATCGTTGCCAGCGCCGTGTCACTGGCGTTCAGCCCGGAGAGGGGAATCGAGAAATTTGGCATCAGTTGCCTCCTTGGATATGCTGGCCCGCAGCGCCCGCCGTGTGTGTGCTTGCGTTCACCGGCTGCTGCGCCGTGTCGTGCACGCCTGCCGCTGTCGGCTGGCTGGAGGCCGGCGCCGCTGCCGCGTGCCCGCCCGTCTGCGCGCCGCCGGTGGTCGTGCTTCCGGATGAGGTGAGCGATTGCAGCAATCCGTAGATTCCCGCCACGTCGCTCAACTGGTTGATCTCCACCATCTGCGTCACCATGGTCGTCGGATCCACCGTCTGCGTCGGGTCCTGCGATTGCAATTCGGTGGAAAGCAGCTGCATGAACATGGTTTCGTAATCGGTGGCGCTGCTGCTGGAACTGGTGGAACTACTGCTGGAACTGCCGCTCGTTCCTGTGGTGCCGGTTGCGGGCACGGGTTGAATGTTCATCTCGCTCCTCCTGCTTCCTTCTAAGATTCAAAATGTGTCCTTACACCAGCACGCTGATGCTGGAGTATTCGGGGAGAGGGATTCCCTCGCTCACCGCTTCTGAATTCGTCTGCCGCCCGTCTGTGTCGCGCGCCTTGTTGTTCGTTGCACTCGCGCGCTGCGCCTCAGGCTGGCTGTGCCCGTGGCCTCCCTGCGCTTCGCTCTGCGTTGTCAGCGATCCCAGCGTCACGTCATGTGTCCGCAGCGCCGCCTCCAGGCCGTCGCGTCCCGAGCTCAACGCCGCCGCAGCCGCATGGTGCTCGGTCGTCAGGTGCGCCTCGGTGCCGCTGGCGCTGGTCACTGCGCGGACCTCCACCCGTCCCAGTTCCGGAAGCTGCACACTTACCTTCAACTCCACGCTGCCGGCCGTGGTGCGCAGGTGAGCCGAATCGAGCGTGGAACTCTGACTGGCGGCTACCGTAGCCGCCTGTGTCTCCGCGCTGGCGGTGGCCACGGGCCGCGCCGACATTGTGCCGGATCCACTCGTGGCCGGCATTGCGGCTGCCGCCATGGCAGTTACGGGCTCGGCGCTTGAGGCTTCTACCTTTGCAGTCACCGCCGTGCTGGCGGCGCTGCCAGTCGCGGCATCTGAGCTGGCCTCGCGCAAGTTCTCCGCCTTCGCTGCTCCAACTGACGTCTGCGTATCGCGCGCACCAGATGATGCTGTCGCTGCCTGCTGCGCGTTAGCGTTCTCGTGCGCGTTCCTCTTGCGCGCGCTGCTTTGCGTGGCATCACTTTGCGAGGCATTGCTTTGCGAGGCATTGCTCTGTGTGGCGCTGCCACTCCGATGCTCCAGGGTCTTTGCCTCTGAGGCTGCAAACTGGCCGCTGAGTGCGGCATTCCGTGCGCTTTCAGCGGTGGCGGCGTCCTGCAATCCGGAGCCGATATCTGCAGCCGCAATCCCCGCCGCTGACTTCTGCGTTTGCCCGTTCGCTGTCTGGCTACTCTGCTCCGCCGCTCGCGTATTGCTCTTCTCGCCCGCCAGGCTAGCCTGCGGTCCGGTGAATGCGACGGCCGCGACCACCTCTTTAAGCCCGCTGTCTTGCGCCGTATCTTCGGCGGATTCTTTGTGCGCCGTCGCCCCTACCTTTTCCAACGCCGCAGCCGCTTGACCCGCTACTTCCGAATCCTCCGTCGCCGACCCCACGCTCGATGAGGCTGCCTGCACCGCGACCTTTCCATCCGCCATCACCAAAGCTGCATTGGCTCTCTCGCTTTTGTTTGTGGAGGATGATGTTGTGAGGCCCTGAACCACCGATTCGTCAGTCGAATGCAATCCGGAGTGGAACGCGGCCGCGCTCGGTGCCGAATCGCCGTCCATGCCGGCCTCCGCGATGGTGCTATTCGGCTGCACTGGCGCCGGCACCGCGATGACCACAAATGGCGCAGGCTGTGCGCCGCTCTCCGCGGTGGCGGACGCTGTTGTATGCGCGACATTATTTGTCCCGGTATTCGTGCCCGTGGACTTCGCCGGCCTACCGGAGCCTGTTCTCTGCGCACTCTTTGTGGAAGTTGTCGCCTGCGCGTCTGTCGCGGGATCCCCGGAGGTCGTACCCTCCGTGGCCAGGGCTGCCATGCGTGCCTTTGCCGTTTGCGCAGCCTCTATCTGTGACAGCCCGGACTCCGCCGCCAACTCCGTACTCTGTGACTTTGCGGGAGCAGTTCCGGAGGTCCATGCCCCTGCGGATGGGCTTGCTGGTTGCGCCACGGATTGAGACGAAGATTGGTTTGCAGATTGTCTTGCGGCCGTCGCTGCGGGCGGTGCTGCCGGCTGTGCCGCATTCTGGTTGGCCGCCATCATCACCTTGCCAAAGCGATCATTCGCGGCGCTGGACTGCGCTGCCCCCTGCGCTGCCCCCTGGGTTGTGCCCTGGGTTGTGCCCATGGTTGTGCCCATGGCTGCCACCGGCGCGGCGGCCGTGCAGGATGCGCTGGAGGGAGTGATCGAGGCGTTCATGCCCTTGCTAATGCACTTCTGCCGCCAAACTCGCGCCGCCAATCTTAGAGTCGTGTCATGAGAGTCGCGTCAAGGGAGCGGCTTCCCGTTTTCATCGGGAGTTTGGTTCGCGGCCGCCACCAGGCGTTCCTCACTGCGCGTACGAAGCATCTTGCCAAGATGGAACTCATCGAGCGTTTGCTGCTCCCGCCGCAGCTCCTCTGCGCGATGCCGCACCAGCGCAGCCTCCCGCAGAGTGCTCAGAGTCTCACGCTCGCGGTGCGCCGCCAGGTACACCGCTCTCAACTCCGACGCTTGCCGCGCCAGTTCCACGCGCGCGCCTTCCAGACGTGAGAGCGCCACATCGGCCTGGCCCAGCACATGCTCCACAAATTGCAACTCGATGGCCGGTAGCTTCTTCATCCGAGCCCGCACCCGCGCCGAGCGCTCCCGCCAGCGCCGCCCCTCGGCCATGCGATGCTCCACCGCCCGCAACTTCAGCAGGCAGCTTTCCAGATGCTCGCGCGCCTGCTCCTCCAGCAGCAGGCGGACGTGCAGCACACCGTCCAATGGGAAATGAAAGCGCATCAGTCGGCCAGGCTCATCAGCCGTTCCAGCGTCATTTCCAGGGTGGGAATCTCCGCCGGCCCCTGGCGCGCAAAGCTCTTCAACTGCGGCACCACGGTGATGGCCCGGTCCAGGTCAGGATCAGTGCCTTTCTGGTAGGCGCCAATCCGGATCAAATCTTCTGAGCGGGTGAAGTCCGCCAACAGCCGCCGCAGCCTCTGCACCTTGGCCAGGTGCTCCGGAGCACAGACGGCGGGCATCAATCGGCTCAAACTTTCCAGCAGTTGAATGGGAGGGAAGTGCCCTTCACTGGTCAGCCGCCGGTCCAGCAGAATGTGTCCGTCCAGCAGGGAACGCACGGCGTCCACAATCGGATCCATCTGGTCGTCGCCCTCCATCAGCACCGTGTAGAAGGCGGTAATCGAGCCGCGGCGAAAGTTGCCCGCGCGCTCCACCATCTGCGAAAGCAGGGTAAAGACCGAAGGCGTGTAGCCCTTCGCCGTCGGAGGCTCGCCCGCCGCCAGTCCAATCTCGCGCTGCGCCATGGCAAAGCGCGTAATGGAGTCCAGCACCAGCAGCACGTGCTTGCCTTGCCCGGCAAAGTATTCGGCAATCGAATGCGCCGCCTGCGCCGCCCGCAGCCGCATCAGCGGACTCTGGTCGCTGGTGCTCACCACCACCACCGAACGGCGGCGTCCCTCTTCACCCAGCGCGTCTTCCAGAAACTCGCGCACCTCGCGGCCGCGCTCGCCGATCAAGGCCACCACCGTCAGGTCGGCGGAGGTGCCGCGCGCCATCATTCCCATCAGCGTGCTTTTGCCCACGCCGCTGCCGCCAAAAATTCCCACGCGCTGCCCGCGTCCGCAGGTGAGGAAGGCGTCAATGGCCCGCACTCCCGTGCCCAGCGCATCTTCAATCGGCTCGCGCGCAAAGGGATCGGGCGCCGCGCGCACCACCGGCAGCGCCTCGCCGCCACACAACGGCGGACCGCCATCCATGGCCTCGCCCAGGGCATTCAACACTCGTCCCAGCATCTGGTCGCTGGCGCGGATCGCCGGCTGCGCGCCCCAGGTGCTCACCGTGTCGCCCAGCCGCACGCCGCTCGCCGGCCGCAGCGGCATGGATAAGACCCGCGCTCCGTGGAAGCCGACGACCTGTCCCTCCACCTCGCGCCGCTCGTGGTCGCGGATCAGGCAGCGCTCGCCCAGCGCGCAGTGTGGACCTTCGCTCTCCACCAGTCCTGCCGCCGCGCGCACAATCCGTCCGCTCCACGGACGCAGCGGCAGTATCTCCAGCGCCTGTTGGAAGCGTTCCAGCATCACTGCACCCGCGCCACTGGCGAATCTTCCATCGGCGCCGGCGGGCGATGCGCCAGCAGGTCGAAGAAGCCGCGCTCGATTTCCTTGAGTTCGTTCTCGAAGTCCACCACCGTGCTACCCAGCTTGGTCTCCATGCGCACGCATCCGGCGCTCACCGCGCGGTCGGAGATCACCTCCGCGGGGCGCGGCATGGTCGCGGCCATCTCCGTCCAACCGGCTTGCTCTTCCGGCGGCACATACAGCCGCACCATCGTGCCGTTCTCCAGTTGCTCCAGTTCGTGATGCACCAGTGCTCCCAGCAGCCGCTGGTCCATCTGCGACTCACGGTGCAGGATGCGCCGCGCGATGGCCAGCGCCAACTGCACTACCTCCTGCTCCACGGTGGAAAAATACTGCTCGCGCTGGCCCCGAAAATCCGACACCGCCTGCGCCACCCGGTTGCGCGCCAGCTGCACCTCGTGCGTCAGCTCTCTGCGGCTGGATTCGGCCAGGGCCTTGCGCTCTTCCGCCACGCGCATTGCCACCTGCTCTTCTACCGTCGGCTCTTTCGCGGCGGCATCCGTCGCCGGCGAACTCTCCGCCTGGGCACCGTTGGCCCCGCCATCCTCGGAATCTTCGCGGTACTGCATCGGTGCCCACGGCCGCGCGGCCTCAGACGACGAGTTCATCTTCGTTCTCCTGTTTGAGCTGAATCTTTCCCTGTGACTCCAGCCGGCGCGCCACGCTCACGCACTCCTGTTGAGCCTTCGTCACGTCCTTGCCGCGCTGCGGACCCAGACTCTCCATGTCTTCCTTCAACATCTCCACCGCGCGTGAGCTCATGGATTTGAACATGTGATCGCGCAACTGGGTCGAAGCGCCTTTCAGTGCCTGCGCCAGCGTCCGCTTGTCCAGTGCCGCCAGCAGTTCGCGGATGCCCGTCTCCGGCACGCCCAGCAGGTCGTCGAAGGTGAACATCAAGTTGCGGATGCCCATCGCCAGCTTGGGATCATCGCGCTCGATGATCTCCAGGATGATCTTGCCGCTGGAGGGCTCCATGCGGTTCAGCAGGTCGGCCACTCCCTTGAAGCCCGCGTAGGCGCGGCGGCTCTGCTCGCCCAAGGCCTGTAATCTTTTATGCAGCACCACGCTCACCTTCTGCGCCATCTCCGGAGAGAACTGTCGCAACTCGGCCAGTCGTTTTACGGCCGCCGCCCGCGTCTCCTCCGTCAGCTTCATCAGCAGGCCGGAAGCCTGCTTGGCGTCCAGGTGCGCCAGGATCAGTGCGATTGTTTGGGGATGTTCGCCTTGCAGGAACTTCGCCAGTTGTTGCGGGTCGGCCTTTTGCAGCGAATCCAACTTGCTGGCGCTCAGCTCCTGGGCGCGGGTCACCGCATCCAGCATGGCACGCGCCCCCTCGGGCCCGAGGGTCTTCACCAGCAGCCGCTCGGCGTACTCCAATCCGCCCTGTGCAATGTACTCCTGCGTCATTGCCAGCTGGTGATATTCGTTCAGCACCGCCAACGCCTCGTCGGGTTCCACCGGCACCAGCTCGCTGATCTCCTGGGTGACGTGTTGCAACTCGCTCTCGCTGAGGTTGCGGAAGATGAGGCTGGCCGTCTCCTCGCCCAGCAGCACCAGCAGGATGGCCGCCTTGCGCACGCCGCTTTTGCTTTGCGTCAGTGCACCGCTCATGCCTTCTCTCCGTCGCGAATCCAGTTCTGCACCAGTCGCGAAGCTCCCGCCGGCTCCTGCTTCACGCGTCCTGCAATCTCCTGCCGCAGCCGCGTCATCTGGCTTGGGCCGAGCCCCTCCTGCTCCTCGCCTTCCATGAGCGCCGCCGCGGCGGCCGCCCCGTGGAGCGCGTTCTGGTGCGGCTGTGCCAGGGCCATCGAGTGCACAATCTGCTTCTTCACCGGCCGCAACACCAGCAGGTAGGTCAACGCGAACAGCAACAGCATGGCGCCCAGCCGCACATAGCTGATCCAGTCGAGCGCCACCGTGCGAACCTTCTGCCACTTCGTCACCGGTGCCGCGGTCTCCGGAGGAATCACCTGGAAGCTCATGTTCTGCACCGTCAGCAGATCACCGCGCGCCGCGTCATAGCCCACGCTGGCCTTGGCAATCTCCTCAATGCTCTTCAACTCCTCCGGCGTGCGCCGCTGTCGCGGGTTCGTCTTATTGGATGGGTTGTAGATGTCGTCCACCAGCACGGCCACCGCCAGCCGCTTCAGTCTTCCCGCCGGCTCGCTGGTGCGCCGCACCACCTTGTTTACCGCGTAGGTCCCGTTCTCGCTCTTCGATTGCGCCAACGACTCGCCGCTCGTCTTGGCCGGTGTGCCGCCGCCCGGAACATTGCTTGCCGTGCCGGCCGCGCCACCCGGCTGCGTGCCGCCGTTTGTCTCTTCTGTGCGTTGCATGGTCAATGCCACGGTCTTCGTCGGATCGTAACTTTCCGACTGCTCTTCCACCGTGCCCGGGTCGAGCTCGGCGTGCACCGTGGCTCTGACATGATCGGCGCCCACCACCGGCTCCAATGTCTGCAGCAGCCGCGCGGAGAGCTGCTCCTCGGCGCTGTGCTCCTCGCCCGTCGGCTGCGTTGACGCCGAGGCGGTTGCCCCTGCGTCGCCATCCACCACGGTCACCGCCTCCGGGTCGAGCTTGTCCACGGCGCTCGCCACCAGCCGTTGCACGGCCACGCGCATCTGCGCGGAAAGTCGCGGCCCCTTCAGCTTCAAAATCACACCGGCCTTCGCCTGCCGCTCCAGCCCGGAGTAGATCGAGTCCGGCGGAATCGCCAAATGCACTCTGGCCGAGGCGACGCCGCCCATCGCCTGAATCGTGCGCTCCAGTTCGCCTTCGAGAGCCCTCTGGTAGTTCACCTTGTCGTCAAAGTCGCTGGCCGCCCAGTTGTTCTTGTCGAAGAGTTCGAACCCCATGCGTCCGCTGTGCGCCGCGCCGCTCGATGCAATCTCCAGCCGCGCCGCGTCCAGCTTGTCGGCCGGCACCAGCACGTTGCGCCCATCGGGAGAGAGCTGGAAGCTGATGTTCTTCGCCTGCAGATGCTGCCCCAGGCTCTGCGCGTCGGCCGGCTCCATGTTGCTGTACAGGGCCGTCATCTCCGGTTTGGCCAGCAGGCGCACAAAGGTGAACAGCACCAGTGCCACCAGCAGCGCGCCGCCCGCCAGCATCAGCCGCTGCCGCCCGCTCAGGCTGCCGCCGAACTCGCGCAGTTGTCCCGCCACTTCTCCGAAGCTCTTCGCATCGCTCATCGTTTTCTTCCGGGTCTGTTCAGGTTAGAACTGCAGCTTGGAAATCTCCTGGTAAGCCCCAACCACCTTGTTGCGCACCTGCAGCATCAGGTCAAAGGCCAGCGATGCCTGCTCCACCGCCAGGGTCGCCGTGTGGACATCCTCGCCATTGCCGGTCAAAAGGCTGGTCACCTTCTGGTCGGCCGTCGTCTGCAGGTCGTTCACCCGCTCCACGGCCGAGGCCAGGGTCTGTGCGAAGCCCCCGCCATTGCCCGCGCCCTGCAAACCGCCTAGGTCCACCGCGCCCGCTCCGCTCATCGAGGTTGCCGGAATGTTCATCGTCCCTGCTCCTAAGGCTTCAGCAATTCAATGGACTGCTGGATCATCTGCTTCGCCGCCTGCACCGCGCTGGCGTTCATCTGGTAGGCGCGCGATGCGCTCATCAGGTCGGTCATCTCCAGCACGGGATTGATGTTCGGATACGCCACCATTCCGTCCGCGTTGGCGTCCGGATGCGATGGGTCGTAGCGCATCACCGGCTGCGCCGTGTCGTTGACGATGGCCTTCACCGTCACTCCGCCGGCCGCGCTCGCCGCATCCATCCTGTCGCCCGCGCCCGCCAGTTGCATGCGGAATCCCGATGGCATCTGGCTCTGCAGCACGACCTCCTTGCGCTGATACGGTCCGCCCTCGGCGGTCTTCGTGCTCTCGGCGTTGGCCATGTTTCCGGCCACCACCTCGGCGCGCGTGCGTTCCGCGCTCAGCCCGCTGGCGCTGATGCCCATCACGCCGAAGAGGTTCATTGCGAGCCTCCCTCGTGGATGGCCTGCGACAACCGGTGCATTTCGGACTTCAGCAGGGCCACGCCGGTCTGGAACTGCAACTGTGCCTGGCCCAGCGCCAGTCCCTCGCGATCCATGTTCACGTTGTTGCCGTCGGGACGCTCGGTCAGCCCCTGCACCTCCACCACCTGCGGCTTTGCCGAGGTCTCGCCGTCGCTCATCACCGAAGCCAACTGGCTGCGGAAGTCCACATCTTTCGTGTGGTATCCCGGCGTGTCCAGGTTGGCGATGTTCGCTGCGATCACGCCGCCGCGGTAGGCCGTCGCGTCCAGGTAGTGGCCCAGCCGCTGCATCATGGGAGTCTCCACCATGCTCATGCCAGGCTTCCTCCCTCAGACGCCGACGGAAGTACGCTCATCCCCGGCATCTGCTGCGCCGGCGGCATCCCCTGCATCAACGCGTAGCAGGTGTCGTCGCGGAACATCAGTTCGGCCAGCAGGCCCACATCCAGAAGTCCGCCGTGCGGCAGCATCATCAGCCGCCGTAGAACTCCACGCAATTGCGTCACGTTGCCCGGCCACTCAAAGCCGCAGAACTTCTCATACATCGCCTGCGAGCAACGCACCCGCTCAAACGGCGAAGCGTTGCGCAGAAAGCTCTCGGTGATGGGACGAATGTCTTCAATGCGCTCCCGCAAGGCGGGAACCCGCACCGTCTGCACCAGTCCGGGCAGGGCCGGCAGCAGGGTTTCATGTGAGATGTCTTCCGGCGCGCAGGTCATCAGCAGTTGCAAGCCGCCACTCGCGCGTTTGCGCTGCGCCTCAATCAGCCGGAGCAGCCGCTCCTGGGTCTTGTGCGCCAACTCGTCCACATGCAGCAGCAGCACGCCGCCCTTCATTCCGGAGTGGATGTGCGCGCCCGTGGCCGCCGTGGCTCCCAGCAGCGCTTCTTCCGTGGCCTCGCTGCCAAACAGCCGGCAGTCCAGGGTGAACAGCGCCCGCGGGCTGGGTCTGCGCCGCGCCCAGGCGCAGCGCGCCAGCAGCCGGCGCCCGGTGCCCGTCTCGCCTTCAATCAGTAAGGGATGACCGGCTTCGACGGTCTCCATGGCCTTCAGTGCAGCGCGCCGCAGTGCCGCGTTACAGCCAACAATTTCGGGGATGACCTGCCATTCGTTCATCGCAACCTCGCCTGTTCACGCAGATGGCTGACTGAGATGGTTGCACCTTGGCTGCCATCATCCCCTCTGCCGTTTAAGAACTTTCTGAGACGCGCACGGATCCGCAGGGTTTGCGCAGGTGAATGTGTTCCGCGCCAATCTCCTCGCGTCCGCCGGAGAGCACAAAGGCCCGCTCCACCACGTTGCGCAGCTCACGCACGTTGCCCGGCCAGCTATGCTGCATCAGCCGGGATTCAGCCGGAGTCGTCAGCTTCACCTGGTCTCCGCCGGAGAGCCGCCGCAGAAAGTGGCTGGCCACCAGCGGAATGTCCTCCACGCGTTCACGCAGCGGAGGCAGTTCGATGGGGAAGACCGACAGCCGGTAATAAAGGTCCTCGCGGAAGAGCCCCAGCTTGACCTTGCGCTCCAGGTCCACGTTCGTCGCCGCCACCACGCGCGCGTCCAGCCGGAAGACGTCGCTCGTTCCCAGCCGCTGCACCTCGCCGCTCTCCAGAAAGCGCAGCAGCTTGGCCTGGCTGGCCAGAGGCAGCTCGCCGATCTCGTCGAAAAAAACCGTT